>JAGLQA010000325.1 GCA_023137075.1 Candidatus Aminicenantota bacterium | reverse complement strand
AGGTCACGCCATTTTTTTTCGTAATCGGCCGGTCTGAATTTGTTATCACTCATTTCAACATACTCCTTGGTTGAATGTTTGTTTTT
Organism: Candidatus Aminicenantota bacterium; assembly: GCA_023137075.1. Lineage (GTDB taxonomy): Bacteria > Acidobacteriota > Aminicenantia > UBA2199 > UBA2199 > JAGLQA01. The sequence continues at coordinate 2,784 of JAGLQA010000325.1, read as the reverse complement.
GTGTATAGAATACCAATTTTAACCGATTTTCGCTAAAATACAAGCGGTAAAATACAAAAATAAAAAAAATAGGTGAAAATCGGCTTGATAACGATTAGCCTGGCGTTATTACATTATCTATCGGGTTTATAATATCCCCATTTATCTTTACCGAACCCTTCATGCATCCAAACAAAGAGCTTGTCGGTTTTTCATCTACCGGAATTAACTTAGCTACAGGTTTGCCATTTTTTGTAATGACTACTATCTCATGGTTATCTTTTATACTATCCATAAGTTCAAGGCATTTTGATTTAAATTCAATTGCGGTCATTTCCATTTTCATGTACCTCTTTTATTATAGTACAAGTATATTCTGAAATTGTCAACAAAAGACAAAAAATTCAAAAAGCTTTATAATAAATTATGGTTAGAGTCGGTTTCGCTGTGTTAAAACTGATCGGGTATATAAAACACAAATATAAACACCGGTTCCTGAAAACTTATAGTAAGGTTAAAAATATTTACTTAGATAGAGCCGAAGAGCTAAGCTTACGCTCAACCTATATCCCCTTGCATATGAGAGCACAAAATAAAACCCAAAGGAACAATGTTTGACATATTTGCCCCCCATCGGTAGGTGGGCCGCTTTTCGAGCAGTGCCTTGAAAAACGATTAGATTATTATTGTAATTTTTATGTCTTCATTAGGAGGATCGCTGCTAATAGACCGGCTCGATGCCCATGTTGTAGAACATGAAGGCCCAGGTGTCGGTATGGTATTCAATGGCTTTGGTTAAATTACTCGACCCATGGCCCGAGCGGGTTTCAATCCGGATCAAAACGGGATTTGCTCCTTTATGCTTCTCCTGCAGGGTGGCTATAAACTTAAAGGAATGGGCCGGCACCACCCGGTCGTCATGATCGGCCGTGGTTACCAGGGTGGCCGGGTAAGCGACGCCTTCCTTTAGGTTATGCAAGGGCGAATAGGAGTAGAGATTTTTAAAATGTTCCTCCGAATCGCTGGAACCGTACTCGACCGCCCAACCCCAGCCAACGGTAAACTTATGGTAGCGCAGCATATCCATAACGCCCACTGCCGGAAGGGCGATTTTGAATAAATCGGGCCGCTGGGTCAGGCACGCGCCCACTAACAAACCGCCGTTGGAAGCTCCCGCAATAGCCAGTTTGTCTTTCGAGGTATATTTTTCCTTAATTAAGTATTCGGCTGCCGCAATAAAATCATCGAAAACATTTTGCTTGTTCAACAACATGCCGGCCTTGTGCCATTCCTCACCATATTCATTGCCGCCCCGGATGTTGGCAACGGCATATACGCCCCCGTTTTCCAACAAGATTATCCGGGATGAGCTGAAATAGGGAGTCATATTGGCAGTGAAACCACCGTAACCATAAAGATAGGTCGGATTACTGCCGTTTAATTTCAAACCCTTTTTATATACAAGAAACATGGGCACGGTGGTACCATCTTTGCTTTTATAAAAAACTTGTTTGGTTACATAATCCGCGGGCTTGAATTTGGCCTCCGATTCACGGAAAACTTCGGATTTCCCCGTGGTGACATCATACTTATAAATCGTGCCGGGATAGGTGAATGAGGTAAACACATAAAAGAGAATTTTATCTTCTTTTTTACCGGCAAATCCGTGAGCGGTTCCCATGGCGGGCAGCGGAATTTCCTTCTCCAAGCGGCCGCTGAGATCATACCGGTAAACACGGGTACTGGCATCTTTGAGGTAGCTTACAAATAATTTTCCTGCTGCTGAACGAGCATTTTGAATCACTTCCTTTTTCTCAGGGATAAGGGTTTTCCAATTTTCCCTGGCGGGTTTTTTGGAATCGATTAAAACAACCTTCTGCTTAGGGGCAGCGGCGTCTGTTTGCGCGATAAAGGCGTCGCCGATATTATCGATCACATAGGTGTTGGAATCAAATCCCTTAACCAGCAGGCGAAATTCCGAATCTTCCCGGGTTAAATCTTTAAAATAGGTTTCGATACCGTGGGTTCCTTCGGAAATATTGAGGACCAGGTATTTTTGATCTTCCGTAACACCCGCATTATAGTACCTCCTGGGATGTTCCTTATCTTCATAAATCACCCGGTCTTTTTCCTGCGGATCGCCGAGTTTGTGATAAAATATTTTTTGGAACCGGTTCGCGGCGGTCAACTCTTTGCCTGCTTCCGGTTTATCGTACCCGCTGTAGAAAAAACCGTCACCGAACCATGAGGCTCCGGAGAATTTGACCCATCGAATTCGGTCGGCCAATTCCTTTTTGGTCGAGATCTCCATGACCCGGATTTCCTGCCAGTCGGAACCGCCTTCGGAACGACTGTAAGCGGTGTAACGGTTATCATTGGAAAGACCGCTCAAATAAGCCGATACCGTGCCGTCTTCCGAAAGTTTATTGGGGTCCAAAAAGACTTCGGGCTCCCCGTCCAATCCCTTTTGAATATAGATGACATCCTGGTTTTGCAAACCGTCATTTTTATCAAAAAAGTAATATTCACCGGCCTTTGACGGTGAGGAATAGCTGGGGTAGTTGTAGATGTCCCGCATTCTTTTGAGAATTTTTTCCCGAAAGGGAATTTTTTCGAGGTAAGCAAAGGTGACCTTGTTTTGTTCTTCGACCCATTTCTTAACTTTTTCGTCCCTGTCATCTTCCAGCCAGCGGTAAGGATCTGCTACTTTTGTCCCGAAATAATCATCCACCTGGTCGCACTTTTCGGTAACCGGGTAGGTGATTTTCGGCTGCTTTGCCTTCTCAGTACATCCGGATAATAGTA
>JAGLQA010000324.1 GCA_023137075.1 Candidatus Aminicenantota bacterium | reverse complement strand
AAATACTTGACCTGTTTTTGTTCTTGAAAAATCCGGATGCGACGGGGACAGCTTCTGTCCGGCGAAAAGTAGTGCAGATGCCTGTTAGGCGGAGGCTACCGTTCTATGCCCGGAAAGCCGCTGCTGTTTTTTTCCTGTTTGCCCTTATATTTATCGCCTACTTTTTGATTTATAAGCCGGGGTTTTTAACGGAAAAGCGCCTGCCTATCATTAATGACGATACCACCCGGCAGCATATCTCGCACAGCAGCACAGAACCGGCGAAAAATACGGCAGGCAAAGAAATAGGTGAGCCGATAGATAAACCCGCACATGAGAGCGGGAAAGGCATTCGCCGCAAACTGCCGCCTCCCGGTTACCGCGTCAATCCGAACTTAGAAAATATGATCGGCAGCCAGTCCAGGAGTGCGGTGGTGCAGGTACATTCCCCCCGGAACAATAGTTATCCTACAAAGGATATTCTTTTTTCCTGGGACGAAACCCGGCAGAAATCGCTTCATTTGAAAATCCTCAATAATAAAAACGAAGCGCTTTTCGAGTACCGGATCGAAAAGAGCAGTGTTGTTTTTAAGGAAAAATTGCCCCCCGGTCTTTACTATTGGAAGTTAGAAAGTAAAACCGACCTGCTTTACGTGGGAAAGTTTTTCATTAAATAAGGCTGAGTTTCACTTTAACCGGAAATTTCGGAAATTTTACGAACCTGTAATATTTACCTGATACCTTCCTGTTGGAGAAGTTGATATACACGGCGTATGGCTTCTTCTCCTTCAAGGATAAGCTTACCTGAACCGTCATAAATCTTAAAATGGGGGATGGCTCTTAAATTGAATTGCCGCGATAGGGGAGACCCCCAATCGATTCCCCGGACTCCCTTGCGGTTTATATCGACTTTTACCACCGCGATATCCTCTCTTTTTGCATCTAATTTGGAGAGAAGGGGGGATATTTGGCGACAGGGGGGGCAAAAGTTACTGTAAAAATCGACAATGTTTGTCTTACCTGCTTTTAAATAGTCTTCCAAATTGATTTTTTCGCCGGGATTGTCCGTATTCACGGCACTATCTCCCGCCGGGTTAGCCGAACACATAAAAAAGAAAACCATTATCAGAACCGAAAGTGAAACATATCTCTTCATTTTTTTCTCCTTCAAAAAATTGTTTTTCGAGCATAATATTATAACCGTTTTCCTAACCGTTTTTCAAGGCGCTTCATACAAAACGGATTCCGATGTTATCCATCCACCTATTCCGAACCATTCCGTCCACTCAATCCGAATTTCCAAAATAAGTGGACGGTTTCACCTCGGAATGGGAGGCTATTGGGACAATATTTTCTATCTTAATTTAATTTTAGTAAGGTTATGAGAAAAAAACGAGGAGTTGGTAAAATCAAACTGACATTTTTTGGCTCCTCAAGAAAATTTGTGGGTAAAACCAACATGGCAATACACGAAAACCATTAACGGCAGTCGTTTTAAGGTTATCCTCAAGGCAAGTGAATTTGAACTCAAATTTATTTTGGCTTATTGGGGCTTAATTGGATTTGATTTCGGGTTCATCAATCTGTCAAA
>JAGLQA010000323.1 GCA_023137075.1 Candidatus Aminicenantota bacterium | reverse complement strand
CAATAAGCGAACCGCCTTTACCCACGATTTTTTTTATAGAACCCATTTTTTTAATAAAAACTTGACAAAATGTCTGAGAAAGTTCATATTAATGGTTAGGAGTAAAAATGCATTTTGCATGGAAAATAGTTGATATTAATGTATTACTCAATATCATTGAATTGCCCGAAGAGCTGCTTGAATCTGAAGTAGAGATCAATGTATTGCCTTGTAAGAGTCACACTAAAACCAGGAAAAAAAAGGTTAAAATGATCGATTATACAATAAAATGTAAAACAGGATTTAAATAAAATGGGAATCAACAAAAATAAATTTATCGGCCCTATTTACCTCTTTTTTCTTTTATTCAACTTGGCGGCATCCGGACAAGGACAATCTACAGAGATTAGATTTGAACACCTGACAGTAAACGAAGGGCTTTCCGAAAATGCAGCAACGTGGATCATCCAGGACAGCAGGGGATTCATCTGGATAGGTACCCATGACGGACTCAACAAATATGATGGCTATAAGTTTACCATCTATAAAAATAGCCCTGACGATAAAAATAGCATTTCAGATAATGCCATCAGCGCTCTCTGTGAAGACAGGGATGGAATGCTGTGGATTGGCACTATCGGTGAAGGATTGAACCGTTTTAATCCCTTCAGTGAAACCTTTACCAGGTACCGACATGACAAGGATAATCCAGGAAGTTTAGGTGGTGACGTGATAATCCAAATTTTCGAAGACAGCAGGGGAAGATTGTGGATAAGCAGTTGGGGTATCGACAGGTTCAACAGCAGCAACAGTCAATTTATCCGGTTTCACTCAGTACCGGGAATACTTTTCGAGGATAAATCAGGCATTGTATGGCTCACAGTCTGGCCGGGGAAGCTGTATTTTTTCGATGAAATAACCGAAACGTTTAAATATTACCCTCTACCTGATCCCCTGGAAGGAGATAAAGATAATATTAGGTACATTCAATACCTGGAAAGATCAGGCATACTCGTGATTTGTTTTGGCAATAAAATTTATAAATTCAGCCTGGAGGAAAAAAAAACAATCGATGAGAAGGAGCCAATTTTAATACCACCGGAGATAAAAATAGGAAATGTATCCTGTGTTGTAACAAGCAATTCGGGAAAAATGTTGATAAGCACTGGGAATGGACTTTTAGAAATCAATACTAAAAATAAACAAGTTCGTCATTGGGTACACATTCCCAATGATCCTGATAGTTTAAGTAATAACGTCATTTATGGCCTCTATAAAGACCGGTCGGGGATAATCTGGATAAGCACAGAGGGAGGAGGTGTGAACCTGATTAAAAAGGATAAATTAAAATTTCCCCATTATAAAAAAATTCAAGGTACGGATAATTGTATTAGCGGCAATTATATTACCTCCATGTACAAAGATATTAAGGGTGAATTATGGGTAGGTACCAAGGGAATGGGTCTCAACAGGATAAATGAAGAAAAAGGAGTGTATACTGTTTATAAACACGATGCAAAGAGACCATTTTCAAGCCTCAGTGATGACTATATCACCTCCATAAGCAGTTGTGAAGATCCGGGGTATCTATGGATTGGAACAGTAAATGGGTTGAACAAGTTCAATATTACCGAGGGGACTTTTTACCATTATAAAAATGATAAATCAAAACCAGGCAGTTTAACCAATAACAATATTCACAATACCTTCAGGGATAGCAAGGGTAATCTCTGGGTAATTGCCTACATATATCTTGATAGACTGCCGGCAGGCGAATCAGAATTTATTCACTACCGACATGATCCCAATGTCCCGGAGAGTATAAGTATTGGGCCGGGGTATCCTATCATTGAAGACAAATCCGGAACCATTTGGATAGGCTCATGGGAGAGTGGACTCAACCGCTATGACAGCAACCGTGACTGTTTTTATCACTATCTACATGATCAAAATAACCCTACCTCTCTGAGCCATAACCGAGTATGGGCAATCTACGAAGACAGCAGGGGGCGAATGTGGATCGGTACCTGGGGCGGTGGACTCAACCTTTTTGACCGGAAAAGCGGTAAATTTAAACGTTACTATGAAAGTCACGGTCTGGCCAACAATGTGATTTATGGAATTCTCGAAGATGATAAAGGCAATCTCTGGATGAGTACTAACAATGGATTATCCCGGTTCAACCCTGAAACGGAATCCTTCAGGAACTATGACGTGGCGGATGGACTCCAGAGTAAAGAATTTAATACCAGGGCTTTTTTTAAAGATTCTTCCGGAAAGATGTACTTTGGAGGAATCAACGGTTATAATGCCTTTTACCCTGGTAATATAAAAGATAACCTTCATATACCGCCAGTGGTCATTAACTCTATTACTGTTTCCGGGCAAAGAATGTTATCTGATAAGCCTTTTCATACGATTGAAGAAATTAAACTAAAACATAATAAAAATTCTCTCTCCTTTGAATTTGCGGCCCTGGATTATAATTGCCCGGTAAAAAATCGTTATAGCTATATAATGGAAGGATTCGAAAAGAAGTGGAATTTTGTTGCTGCCGACCACAGGTTCACCGATTATAGAAACCTTTCACCCGGGAAGTATACTTTCCGCGTAAAAGGTTCCAATAACGACGGTACCTGGAATGAGAAAGGCATGAGCGTTCAGATAACCATTCTACCCCCCTTTTGGGGAACCTGGTGGTTCCAAATATTTGCCCTGATTTCTTTTGGATTTTTTTTCTATTTCCTGGTAACTTTTCTAAAAAAACATTTTACTCTCATTAAATTCTGGAAAACCAGGACCATTATCGGAGATTACAAAGTTACCGATAAAATCGGTAGTGGTGGCATGGGGATTATCTATAAAGGAACCAGCCTTAAAGACCGGTCAAGAATCGTTGCTCTAAAGGTCCTAAATGAAGAACTATCTCAGGACGAAAGCCAGCGGAGGCGATTAATCAATGAGGGTGCCATCATCGACAGTTTGGACCACCCTAATATCGTCAAGATCTACGAGCGAGTTAGCCGGGGGCCTGACCTTTTTATTGCCATGGAGTTCATAGAGGGTATCACCCTGCGGACAAAAATAGAGACCGAAGGGATTATTTCTCTATCCCAAACCGGTGCTATTATTTCTCAGTTAGTGGATGTGACCTCGATACTTCACAGCAAAGAGATAGTCCACCGGGATTTAAAGCCGGAAAACATAATGCTGATCAAAAACAACGGAACCGATAATTTTGTTAAATTACTGGATTTCGGCGTGGCCAAGATGAAGAACGTTACCCGGCTGACCAAATCCGGCATGTTCGTGGGCACGTTGGGTTTTACCCCACCGGAACAGGTCTCGGGTGGTGAATTCGGTTATCCCGGAGATATTTACGCCCTGGGCATTATTTTATATGAAATGGTGACTGCTGAGAAACCCTTTTTTGGAGAAACCTCCCTGGAGATATTAAAACAGGTCCTGAATGAAGAGCCTATTGAACCGCTAACCTTCAATCCCAATCTTTCGGTTGACCTGAATACCCTGATCTTGAAGATGTTAAGCAAGGAGCCCCGGGAACGACCGGTTGCTTCGGAGCTGAAAAAAATAATAAAAAATATTTTCCGGTTCCAAAATGATCAATATTAACCGGGTAAATCCGGATTAGGGTTTAGCAATTCCCAGTCTTTTCAATTTCTCGTGGAGACCGCGGTAGGTCATGTTTAACTTCCTGGCAGTCCTGGATTTGTTCCAATTATTTTTTTCCAGGAGATTGATTAATATTTCTTTTTCCGCTTGTTTATCTATTTTTTTGGGGATCACAACAGGGATCGCATCAGTCTCGCCGGATTTTCTTCTGATAGTATCCGAAAGCATTTCAAAGCTGATGGATTCTCCGTTCTCCGCCAGGTTAACCAGGCTATTGATCTCATTCTCCAATTCCCTGACGTTTCCATCCCACTGATAATCTTGAAGGGCCGAGTAAGCTTTAACGGTGTAGCCGTTGATTTGTTTACGATTGATATGGCAATACTTGTTAGTGAAATAGTGGATAAGGACGGGGATATCCTCTTTTCTTTCCCTCAAGGGGGGGATAATCATCATCCGGTGTACCAGCCGATAATAAAGGTCTTTCCTGAACTTCCCGGCAGCCACCATTTCTTTCAGGTCTTCGTTGGTTATGGAGATAATCCTGAGATCCACCTTAATAAGTTTTGAACCTCCCAGCCGGTAAAATTCCTGTTCCTGGACCGCACGGAGAAGTTTAATCTGCAGATCCTCTGACATGTTACTGATCTCATCAAGTATCAACGTTCCCCCGGAGGAGATCTCAAGTTTTCCTTTTTTTTGACTGTCGGCACCTGTAAAAGAACCCTTCTCAAAGCCAAAAAGTTCTGCTTCCAGGAGGTTCCCGGGAATAGCGGCACAATTAATGCCCACAAATTCTCCCCTTGCCCTCCTGGAATACTGGTGGATAATCCTGGCAAATAGCTCTTTTCCGGTACCACTCTCACCCTGGATAAGAATAAAGATATCACTTTTGGCAAACTTTTTGGCCTGTTCGATTAACTTTTTCATGCCGAAGTTTCCAACCGCTATCTTCACCTTTAAAACATCTCCTATTTGTTTTTCCTTTAGATATTGATTTTTGCCGGCCAGCAAATATGCAAGCAATTTTATTTCCTGTGCAAAAACCGGGATAAATTCAGCGATCTTTTTGTGCTGATCTTTGCGATCGATTTCTGACAGGTAAATCAGTGAAAAATTAACTCCCTCCGATTGGAAGATGTAAGATTGAAAAGAAAAATCAGAACCTTTCAAAAACCTGCCGGGAATGTCTTTTTTGAAGACATCGGGATTTTCCTCTACTATTTTTTTTAAGATTTCCAGGATACACTCTTTGTTTCTTACCAGCATGTGAATTCTAAAATCCCCGTTATTTTCAGCAATAACGGCAAAACTACCCTCTCTCGACAAACCGGCCAGGATCTGGGATAACCGGGTGATAAACGTACTAAAATCATGGCTCCCTAATCCCTCTCTTAGTGTGGTGTTCAAGATCTCAGAGTAAATATCGCTGGCGGTCTTGGTTCTCATCTGCCGAAATTTTTTTTCGTTCTCGCTCCTGATGTTATTAAAAACCGGTTTCAACTCTTTGGCAGTCTCAAACTCATCCAGGCTGCCTTTTTTTAAAAAAAATTCAATCCTTCCGGTACTGAAAGATTCGCCAATCCTGATTAAGGCCTCGGTAATCCTTTCACCGCCAACATAGGTGCCGTTGGAGGTATTTCTATCCACTATGGATATGGTCTCTTCATCCACAACGATTTTAAGATGTTCCCTCGACATAAATTCATCGTCAATGATCAGTTCGTTTCCCTCATCTCTGCCAATGGAAAGCCGGGGTTTGTCCAGGGGGAATTTTTTCACAAAGCCATTAAAGTAATAAAGTAGATATTTCATGATCCTATATTTTAGCATATAAAGAGGAAATTTCATATGAAATTATGAAATGAAACATGAATATATTTCATAGTGTTCATATCTCGAGGGCATAAAAATTTGATCTTTGTGGCTGGCATGAACAATCATGTCAAAAAAGTTATTTTACCTCATATACCTTCAAGACTGCGATGATCTATTATTTTGCAGAGATGCAGTTTGATTTCTTTTAAAAAAATCAAAAGAAATATCTGGCTGTGAGTGTATTGGTATATAAATTGCATTTAAAACATAGGAAATAATGGTCGATCTGTTTACATGCAAAACCGGAATTTTCCTGATTAATTAATAAAAGATAGGAGGTAATATGAGCAAAAAAAGTAAGCTAAAACGATTGGGAGCAGCAGTTCTTATCCTTGTGTCCCTGGCCCTTTTCCAGGGCTCTGATGGCGAAGATGGCTGCGCGGGCTGTGAAGAAAAAAAATGGGGTACTATTAGATGTGTTAATATTACTGATCCAATAATACGAGGTGAACAAAGACTATTATGGCTTGGATTCAGACACGAGAAAGATAAATATATGTGTATAGACTTTGCCTTTGATTGGTCAGGAGCAAACGGTACTTATGATCAACAAATCGAAGCCGGGAAGTATTTCTGGATATGTTATTACATGGAGGGCTTACAACCTTTTTGTTTTCAAGTGCCTGTTTCTGCCGGTACAATCAAAGTCCCTGCCGGTGATACCAAACAATTAACAGTTTATACATGGGAAAAGTAAGGAATACCATGAAACAAAAAAAACAAAATCTAACTATCTACTGTCTGGTTTTTTTTATATTGCTCGTTACCAATTCCGGTTTTGCCAAGAAGAAGAATGTCTCAAATACAGATGAAAAACTTTTTTCCGGATTTTCCCTTAAATTGGGGGCTAACAAATGGATCGGATCAATTGGTTTTGATCTGGGGCTAAAACCCTGGCTGGCCCTGGGATTAGAGTTTCAGCCCTATTTCAGAAGTTTCAAAAGTGAGACTGATCCTGTATTTAAAACAAGTGAAATAACCGGAAATATCTTTTTAAATCTCAAGGCAGGCTATCCGGTGGGAAAATTGATCAAGAGTAATACTCTGAGGTTCCTCAAACCCCTTAAACTCTATGGCGGAATTGGAGCTGGTACAAAAATCTCAAATTTTACTGTGACCATGAGCGGAGATTCTATAAACGATTTTAACCTGCGGTTCGCCTGGCATATGATATTCGGCGCCGAATATCCGTTATCAAAAATCAGTATCATTTTGGAATACCAACCGGTGAAGGTGATTAATAAGGACCTGGAGCCCAGTACCGTAAAATCAAATTATTGGATGATCGGTATCAGGTTCTGAGTTAAAATCGCCTTTTCTTCCGGATAGCTGCCGGGGTTCCCGGCTTATTAAGATTTCCTTTTTCTTTTTAGGAAAATGAATATACCGGCACCTATTAATGTGATGCTAATCAGTTGTGGATAGGAAAGAAAAATAACCGGATGTCCAACCTTGAGCAGATAGCCCCGGCCACCATCGTTGCGAAACACTTCGA
>JAGLQA010000322.1 GCA_023137075.1 Candidatus Aminicenantota bacterium | reverse complement strand
CGTAGGAAAAACCGGTGGTGAAGAGAGAATTCGCGTATGCTCCCTGGCTCCAGTCGATTTCCACGCCGGTCCGGAATTCGGATATGAAGTCAGTAGAAAAGGTGAACCGTGGTTTGTAACAGGCGTTGAATCTCAGGGCGTTGCGGCTGCTGCCGAAGAGGTGGAATTTGCCCGTCAACCTGAAAGCGACATCCATAAAACGGCTGCTGCTGCCGTCCATGTCTACCCGGTGGGAATAACCGCAGGTAAGGGCAGCGGTCAAGAAGTGTTTGAAATCCTCTTTCTCGAAAATATTGAATAAAAATCTCAGGTCGATCAGGCCGGTATCCCGCTTGATATGTCTCCACCTGTCCTTTGTACTATTAAAAAGCGAAAAGCCGAATCCATAGTTAAACCAACCGTTGTAATCGGCCCGGCGGCGGACCAGGATTTTTTCGTATTCTAAGAGTTTAAATCCCATTTCCGTGAAAGTTTTTCCCCGGGCAGCCGTGCCTGTTTTGCGGTCAAACACCTTATTAAACGACAGGTCAAAATTGAGAAATTCCAGATGGGTATCGCAGCCCAGGGAGAAGACACTGTTATCGCCCATCTGTTGGGATAGGGTGGAGATGCGGAAGGTGTTCTGCATGATGAAATTGTCCCGGTAACAGGTCAGCCGTGGTAAGATGAAAATGGGAGAATAACCGCAGTCAAAGGTTCGCCTTTCCCGCGACCGTAAGACGTGACCGGTGAACTCCTCTTCGATTTCGTCGTAAAGGGGGGTGACCTCGTCGTTGATGTGGCGGCCTAATAAGCAGCGCAGCTTCAGTATGATGTCTACCAGGGGGAACACCTTTGTTTCATCGTTCAATAAATCTTTGACTGCCGACTCTTTTTGCCTCCTTTTTCCTTCTAAAATTTTGATATATTTTTCCCGGGTTCTGGCATTCATCAAGTATTTGAGCAGGAGTTTTCCATGACTGTAATACTCCTTTTCGAACTGCTCCCGGTTCCCGGCAAAGGATAGAGCGCCGGACGTATCTGAGTACAGGGAAAACAGTTTCCGTAAGGCGGCCATCCGGGTACTCTCCCGTGCAGAAAAGCTATCATCAAAATATTGCTCCATCCTGACTGCTGTTTGCCCGGGGAAGTTGGTGTTAAAGTAAGCGAGAATTTTTTCTTTAAGGCGCCGGTTTTGCTTGACGGCGTATCTCGCCTGCTTTGAGATGCTCCAATATTCGGGATAGACGAATTCGGCGATCCCTTTGAGGAACAGATCGGAACCGACGTTCAGCGGCAGGTCTATAAAATCCCGGTCCTTTAACCGCTGATCTTCGGGGAGAACGTAATTGATGAGGTTCACAAACATGGTGGTGCAGTTTTTATTAAAAAAGTAGTATTTATAGGTGAAGTTGCGGTCGATCTCCCACAGGCGGCAGATTACATCGCGGATTTGCTTTTTCGATAATTTGAGCTTCAACCGGTAGATATCCCGGTCTTCCCTCAGGGTGTACCGCTGTAAGACGCCGGCCAATGTCTCTACCTGCAATTTGCTCAGGTAATAACCGAAAATTCCCCGGAACATATAGATGAAACCGCTGTCCCTCTGCCCTTTTTTGTTCACCGGGGTGGCAACAAAGCCCACTGTGGTTGACAGTCCGCCGATATCGTCTTTTTGCCGGATCAGCAGCAAAATATGACCGGCCACGGAAGCAATGGAAGCAAAGGAGGGCGACGCGATTAACAGCTCGATTTGTTCCACATTGTCGGGATCTATCCAGTCTTTATAGGTTTGTTTGCAGGTCACACAAGCCTGGGGGTCCGGTTTCGAAAGGAACAGGTTTTTCATAAAATCGTATTTTGCCGGAAGGCGGCATTTCAGGTATTTTTGGCTACCTGAGTACTCCGGGGAAGTGAAAAACATCCCGGCTGTGGTTACCAGGTCTTCTTCCGGGCTTTTTCTTCCCCCCGGCGCGGCAAAACCCTTGATGTTTTTATTCTCGGCCCGGTTGCCTGCGATATCCCAGCCGGTCCATCGAGATATTTTCCGCCACTGCCAGGATTCGCTGATTCCCCCGGCCCGGTCGAGGAAGCGGGTTAGTTCCCGGACCAGGTGTTGTTTTAGGGCCTGCTCTTCCAGGCCCGGGCCGGGCAGGTATATGATCCTTTTTTTTATATGCGACCGGCGCCGGCCTCTTTTCAGGTATATGGCCGCCAGCCTTTTGTATTCACCGGGCAGGGTGTCCAATAAATTATCCAGGATTTCGAGTTCGCTGTGCTGCCAGGCGCAGTTCTCCGTTCCGTTGACAACGACAATCCCGCTTTTGTTATATATTCTTTCGATTAATTCGCTGCTGCCCCGGTCTTCTTCACCGGCATATATGTTCCTGGGGAGAAGTAAAAATAATAAAAGCAGAAAGAGTCCTTTTTTCACCTTCTATTATTATTTCCGGGTACCTGCCTTTTGTTTGAGTTCTCCTTCGATCAGGACCAGGGCGGCTTTCGCGTGACTATTGCTTTGCAGGGATTTTTCGCTGCCGATCTTGCCCTCTGCCGTTAGCTTCGAGACCGTCTCGAATACTTCTGCCTCCGTCAGGCCGTATTTTTGTGCCAATGTTGCCATCTGCGGCCTGGCGCCGGTGGTGGTTGCCGATTCGTCAAAGATGGCAGCCAATATTTCCCGGTCCCGGTTATTCTGCTCTTCCTTCAGTTTGCTCGTGGTATAGCTTGTACCTCCGCTTGTGCCATCGCTGCTGTCGTCGGAAGTTCCCTGGGATAAACTCTCTTGACTCGATCCTCCGCTGTCTTTGCTGCTGTCGTCACTGGATACCGAAAGTCCGCCGGAACCGCTGTTGATCCTGAGGGAATTGCCGCCGCAGTACACCAGGAACATCAAGCTTAAAATTAAAATTGTCAGGATTATTATTGTTTTTTTCATGTTACCTCCGGTAATTTTTTTTGCATCCCGAATTTAGAACGACAGGTTTGCAAGTTATAAGATAACATGTTTTTTGAATTTTTGTTTAAAATTTATAAATCTTTATACTTTTTGCCTGACTACCGGGGATTATTCTCTTTCCACTTTTTATTTTTTGTGCTGGGCCGGGATTTTACCGGTGTATTTTTTGAAGGCATTATAAAAAGCAACCATGGTGTTAAAACCCACGTCAAAAGCCACGGCAGATATCTTTGTCCTCGCCCCCTTTGGGCTTTGCAAAATCTCTTTGGCCTCGTCGATACGGTACGAGTTGATGAAATCCGCAAAATTCCGGTTCAATTTTTCATTGAGTATCCGGGATAATATATGCGGTGAGATAGACAATTTTTCAGCCAGCGACTGCAGGGAAGTGTCGGCATCGCGATAACATCTTTCAACTTCCATCAGGTGACGAAGTTTTTTGATACACTCTCCGGCAAATTGGGCGTTCAGGGAAGAATTTTTGTATTTTTCCGTTTTTGTGAAGGGACGTTTTTTGTAGAGGTGGATACCCCCGGTAACGAATGCAGCTAACAGAAGCAGCAGGGCGATTTTAAAAAGTAAGGTTTGATAGAAAAAGGATTTCAGGGTGAAGGTGAAGGCCTCACCGCTGCTGCTCCATACCCCTTCGGCGTTGCAGGCCGATACCCTGAAGGTATAAACGCCGGGCTCCGGTTCGCTGTACCCGGCTTCCCGTTCGCTGCCTGGAGAAAGATAAATCCAATCGCCGTCTACCCCTTGTAGTTGGTATTTGAATCTTACTTTTTCCGGGGACAGGAAGGTAGGGGCGGTAAATTTAATTGTAACATCCCTGACACCCTTGAAAGAATCGATCGCTTTTTTATCCTGCATTGAGATGGCCCTGCCGTCGATAACAATCGCTTCGATTACCACCGGGGGCGGGTTTTTATTGACCCGAACCCGGGCCGGGTCTACGATAGAGATTCCTTTTTTTGTAACAAACCACAACTCGCCCTTCCGGGTTTTGAGGACCGAATGGGCGGAAAGCACATTGTCGAATTCGGTGCTTTTCAAACCGTCGGAGATGCCGAAAGAGGTGCAATTTACCTGGTCTGTCTTGCCCACGGCAAAGCGGTTCAGTTCACTCTTGTTGACACGTAGAATGCCGCTGTCACTGGTTATCCATAAATTGTTCCGTTGATC
The DNA here is from genome assembly GCA_023137075.1 of Candidatus Aminicenantota bacterium. Taxonomy (GTDB): domain Bacteria; phylum Acidobacteriota; class Aminicenantia; order UBA2199; family UBA2199; genus JAGLQA01. The sequence goes on along the minus strand of JAGLQA010000322.1, from coordinate 3,936 downwards.
CTCCAGCACCTGGTAAAGAATGTTGCTGGCCATGCCCGCGGCCGTCGTATAGGAGGTGAGGGCGCCGTCTTTTAAACGCAGCCGTTTCAAACCGCTGCCGTAGGTGGCGATCCAGAGTACCCGGTCTTTTTCGCCGCCGCTTTGATCTTCCCGGATGCAGGTAACGGAAACATCCCGCAGAATATAACGGGTGTGTTCTTTTGAAATATTGCCCTCTTTTATAAGGGTAAGGCCCTTGTCCGCGGCAATCCAGATGTTTCCCGATTGATCCTCGTAAATGTTGTGAACGATCTTGCCTAACAGCCCGTCCCGGGATTTAAAGGATTCGAAGGTTCCCGTTTGGGGCCGGCGTATGCTCAGCCCGTCAAAGGTGCTGAACCATAAGTTGTCCCGGCTGTCCCTGAATATTGATGTAACCAGGTTGTCGGCCAAGCCGTCTTCGGTGGTAAACCGGGTGAAGGTGTTGTTTTTCTTTTGAAATACCCCTTTCCCGTTTGTGCCCAACCAGAGGTTTCCCTCCGCATCCCCGGCAAGGGCAGCGATACCGGCGCCGGAGAGCTGCGGGGGCATTACAAATTCCACAGTGTGTTTGTCCCGGCAGCGAAACAATCTGCCGCTGAAGGTGCCGATCCAGGTATCTCCCCGCGGGTCCTCGAACAGGGAGAAGAGAATTTCTTCCTGGTATGTTTCCAGCGGTGCGTAGGTAATGAACTTACCTTCTTTGACCTGTTTGATTCCCGATTTGTAGGTGCCTACCCACAAACTCTTTTCTTTATCTTCAAAAAGGCACACCACTAAGAAGGGTTCCAACAAACGCTCAAACGCGATGGTACCGTCCGGTTTTTCTTTTATCCGGTTCAGGCCTTTGCGTGTTCCGACCCAGAGATTCCGTTCGCTGTCTTCCAGGATCGCCGTAATATTTTCGTGCGATAAACCGTCCTTGCCGGTATAATTGTTCTTGATGCTTTTATCTCTTACCCGGAATAATCCCTTGTTGGTTCCGATCCAAAGGTACCCGTTCCGGTCTTCATGCATAGTGATAATTTGCACGTCTTCGAGACCGGGGACCGGGTAGGGTTGGAATTTTTCGTCTTTATAAACGAATATTCCTTTTTCGCGGCTGCCGAAGAGTAAATTGCCGCTGCGGTCTTCGACGATGGCATTGATTTTATTGCCTTCCAGCCCGTGGGCCGCGTCGTAGGCAAAAAAATGCCCCCCGGCGCAGCGGTTTACATAACTGGCGGTAAAACTGATCCAGAGATGGTCTCTCATATCCTGTTTCAGGCAGCGGATACCGTCAGCGGTAATTCCGTCCGCAGTGGTAAAGGTCCTGAATTGACCGGTTTCACTGTCAACCCGGGTTAAACCCTCAGTGCTGCCGATCCAGAGATTTCCCTCCCGGGTGGTGTATAGAGAGATCGGGATGGCGGTTTGCAGGGGGTGAATGGCCTTCCTGTGGAAATTTAAGCCGTCAAAACGAACCAGGCCTTTGAGGGTAGCGACCCACAGGTAACCGTCGGGTGTCTGGGCGATGGAAGAAATCGTATTGGAGGGAATACCGTCGGATATGTCCCATTGGTCTATTAAGTATTGGTCGACTCCTTTGGCCGGGTCCAACCCCCACAAGGAGCAAGAAAGCAGGAAAAAAATAATGCACCCTAACTGTCTAATAGTACGAAAGCTTAAAGGATTTTTCATATTACCGGTATCTTCTTGTTAATACGCAATAATAAAACAAAGTGTTTTAGATTTCAAGTCCCCATTCAACAGAATCGGGGGATAAAAAAAACGACCGGGCAGCAAAGACTCGTTGAAAACGGATCTTTGTGCCCGGCCGTTTATTTCTCTAACTAAGGATTACCGGGATTAGATGCAAAAAATGGGTAGAATCGTGGTCCCGGGTGCTGTTCCGGTATCACCACCGGCTTTGATAGCTTCCAGCGTTTCCCTCTCAAGCACGGTTTCAAGATTCTGAATCCTGATCTTGCCGAGCCTCAGTTTTTTTTCTTTTTTTTCGTCTTTCATTTTTTACCTCCTGTATCTTGATCTGAAAACGAGCCTAACGCTCATTCTCGATACCAGGTAATCGGTAGAGCAATTCCTTTGCCAACCTGCCCCCCCGGAAAACCTTATTTGATGCGGGTTTCAGCATCATTCGGAATAGTGCTGGTTCCGGAAAATAAACCTATGGGTTTACCTGCTGCAAAAAATAGAGGCAAGAGTGTCAACAATAAAGTTTACCGGCCGGTAAACCTGGGATATTATTTTATAAACCCATAGGTTTATTTAATAAAAAAATGGGAATTTGGAATTATGGAACCGGGGAGGAAAAAATTATTTTTTATTTTTCCGGTTAATTCCTGGGGTCGATCTTGTATTTGTACAGCAAACTCATGAATTTCTGGTAATCTTCTGCCTTTACGTTGAGGCTGCCGATCATTTTTTTAAAGTTCGATGAATTTTCGGTGTAATAAGTTTTCAGGATGGTTTTAACGGCTTTTCTATCGATATCCCTGTCGATAAAGGGTTTCCAGATCAGGGTCCAGAAGTTTTCACCGGCCTTGACTTTTTCCCGTATTTCCTTTAACCGGGCGTATGTGTCTTCGCGCCCAGGTGTGTCGCTTTCGCTGTCTACATTGAGGAGGGAAAGCAGTTTTTCGCCGGCAATGGCCCCTTCCAGCATGATTCCTGCTCTCTTTAACATATTCAGCAGTTCCCTGACATTGCCGGGCCAGGGGTAGTCGTTCACCACATCCCAGAAGCCGTCGCCGATCTCTTTTCCCCGGAGCAGCACCTGGTTTTCCAGCACTAAGTTTTTGATATCTTCTTTTCGTTCGTGCAAGGGGGGGATATTGAGCTCCAATACATTCAGGCGATATAACAGGTCCTGGCGAAATTCTTTTTCCGCAACGGCTGTTTGCAAGTCTTTGTTGGTGGCTGCTATGATACGGACATCGGCCAGTTTCTCCGTCGATTCTCCTAAGGTGTAAAACTTCCTGGTGTCGATGAAACGGAGTAGTTTGGCCTGGATTTCTAAGGGAACTTCGGTGACTTCATCGAAAAAGAGGGTGCCCCGTTCCGCCTCTTCTACCAGGCCGGTCTTGTCAAAGCGGGCATCGGTGAAGGCGCCTTTCTTATGGCCGAAGAGTTTGCTCTCAAAGAGATGTTGATCGATATTGGGGGTATCGACAATGACAAACTTTCCCTTTCGACCGGAATAGCGGTGGATCAATTCGGCGATATGGTTTTTTCCCACCCCGGTAGCGCCGGAGAGCAGTACCGGTTCCTCTTCCAGGGAGTATTTGACTACCAACTTCCGGATCTCTTCCACCGCCTCGCTGCTGCCGCTAATGCCGTAGACTTCGGCTTCCTGGATGGTTAGCATGACCTGCTCTAAGAGTTCGCCTAAGATGCGAAAAGAGGTCCTGTCTTCTTTTGTGAAGATCTCTTTCTTGCCGCTGTCCACATAGAGATAGTATCGATTGTGCAGGGGATGGATGATGACGCTTTTTACCAGCATCTCCTTTGCCGAGGCCGACAATTTTTCCGGTATGGATTCTATAAAATCCTCGATATCGATGCGGACCGGGTTTTTTAAACTTTCTTCTATATAACTTTTGCAGAAGCCGGAACCGTCGAATACATCTTTGCCCCGGATCTCTCTCCCTTTGTGCCACAGGATGTTGCCCTCTTTGTCGTAGATCATGGCCAGGGAAATTTCTTTTTCTTTTAGCAGGTTCCAGGTTTTTTCCTTAATCACTTCAAACATTTTGCATTTCCTATAACTTATTACAGCTATTTCAAAATTTATTGTATCATAAGTGCATGATTGCAAGCAATAATTATGGAAAAAATGTAGACAGGTGATTTATTACGATTGACTTTCAACGGAACAACTACAAAATATGAACAAAAAATGTAGGGGAAGCGCCCACA
>JAGLQA010000321.1 GCA_023137075.1 Candidatus Aminicenantota bacterium | reverse complement strand
CAATTTAAAATTATTAAGATTAAAGGAAATATAGTAGAAACCACTGAGGCAACACTTGTTGATGAGATTCCTCTGACAATTATTATAAACGGGACAGAATTGGCCACTTTTTTATGTACACCACAGGACACCGAGGAATTGATTTTGGGGTTTCTTTTTACATCAGGTCTAATTAAGAAAGTGGAAGAAATAAAAAAAATAGGTGTTGATAGGAATCGCTGGACCGCCTATATAGAACTGACACACGAATCAGTATTGCAAGATATGATCTCCAAAAGAGTATATACTTCTGGCTGTGGTAGGGGAATCTATTATTATAATGCTTATGATTTGATGTTAAAAAATAGAAAAATTCTATCTGAGTATAAGATTAATAGCGGAAATATATTTGTTTTAATGGAGGCTCTACAAAAAGAATCCCAACAATTTAAAGCAACCGGAGGAGTTCATAGCGCTGCTTTAGCTAATAATACAGAACTTCTGGTATTCATGGAGGATATTGGTCGTCACAATGCCATTGATAAGGTTATCGGATATAGTTTAAAGAAAAAAATTTCTTTTAAAGATAAAATAATATTGACTACCGGAAGAATATCTTCGGAGGTACTTTTTAAAATACAAAAAATTGAAATCCCTATAATTATCTCAAGGAGTGCTCCATCAAATCATGCGATAAGATTAGCAGAGGAAATGAATATAACCGTAGTGGGTTTTGTTAGGGGAAAAACCATGAATATCTATTCTATTCCCGAAAGGATAGAAATATAGAAATTGATAAATATACGCACTTTCTCTCTCCAAAAGACCGAGAAGAAAATCTTCACAACTCAGAGATTCTTTGATAGCAAGAGTGGTGGGAAATAAATCATCTCGATAGCGGTAGTTCTTAAAAGCGCCGGGTTTCCTGACCAATCAGTCAATTATATGCCGATAATTTATTAGATGACCTGCGTTCCCACGAAGCCGGGGGAAACGATCAATTCTTTTCTGAGCATACCGGATTTCTATATATATAGATTTCTTTAGGTGGGCCCTCTAATGCTCTCCACCTTTTTACTTTTCTTTGAAACGTACGTAATTGCCCATCCTGAAATTTTCCGGGGTATTCCCGCTGAATTAAAAACCCGAAAACATCGAAATCATCAACCTGGACGAGGTGTTTAAATAGGCCGTTTTTTATTTTTCGCCATAGGTATTCTTGAAGACAAACTCCTCTAAGGGTTTCCGTGGCACAAGCCTGGGATTATAGGCCGGGCAACCTAAGGGAATGAGTTCGATGACCGTACGGTCTTCCGGCACCTTCAATATTTCCCCAGCTTTCCGGTAATCGAAAAGCCCCACGTGAACGGTGCCCAACCCCTCGGCTGCCGCGGCAAGGGCAAGGTGTTCCGTTGCAATTCCTATATCGAACATGACCCAATCGCCGCGTCCTGTGGCGGCATTCTCCTTGTAAAAACCGGAACGCCCGGTAATACCGACTGCGCACACAATAACCGGGGCATCCACTATGGCGTTGCGCGCCGGGTTTCGCTCGGAGAGTGTCGCTTGTAACTGCTCTTTTACTTCCGGTTTTGTTACCAGTATTATTTCCCAGGGCTGGGTATTGGCCCAGGAGGGGGAAGCCCGGAAAGCTTCAAGAATGCGAGTGAGTACCTCTTCCGGTACCGGGTCGGGTTTGTAAACTCTTATCGATTGCCGTTTTTTGATTACTTCATAAAAATCCATAAAAACCTCCATTTTATACATAAGATTTTTTTTCATTTTATCACAGGTGAACCCCCAATTTCAAACCCTACCTTTGTTATATTCAGGAATTCTACTAATTTTAGCCACGGATTTACTTTGGACTTAAATCGCACATTTTTGACACTTTTTGTCACTTTTGCTGACATAATTTGTTAAAAAGAAATACTTCCGGCATGCATAATGCCTATATAAAAGGAATTTTGTTTTGGTATCAAAATTGCTGTGAATACCTGGAATTTTTGTTGAATAGGCCGACAAAAGCCGGCATTCCAGGATTTCCGGAAACTAACATGAAAAACCAAAGAGATTCGATTTTTAAGCGATTGAAAGTGGCCGTTGTCCTACCCTCAATTATTGTTTTCCTTTTTATGAATGGTTTCCCCTCTGCTGCTGCCGGCCCGAGTAAAATCACCTATGGTAGTACCTCCGGCATTGAGACCAAATTTTTAGACCGGATCAACCGCGAAAGAAGAAAGAGAGGCCTGCGGCCCCTCAGTGACAACCGGTTATTAAGCCGGGTATCCTTACGGCACAGTATTAAAATGGCTGAAGAAGCGGAACTCAGCCATACCTTTCCATCCTATCAATCTCTGAGGGAAAGGCTGCAAGCGGCAGGGTTATTGGTCAACAAGGCAGGGGAGAACATCGCATATTGCAAGGCTTATCTGCTCGATATTGTTCACGACGGTTTTATGGAAAGCCCGTCCCACCGGGACAATATTCTGGACCCGGATTTTACCCACTGCAGTATAAAAGTCGTTAAAAAGGACCGTGACATATATATTACCCAGGAATTTGCCCGGCTTGTTACACCACTGCGGCAATATGGGACAGCTCCCGAAATAGAAAAAGACCTGGCAGCCTGGTTTAAAAAGAAATTTCGATCTAGCCTGACACTGCTGCCCGCTGCCGGAAGTTTTGCCGAATTTTGTGCCCGGGAGAATCTAAGGGGGGGGCATGTACCGGAATTTAATAAAAAATGGGGGCGTTTTTATGTTGTGAATTTAATCGCTCCGGAAATAGAGGCCCTCAAAAAAGAGTTGAGAAAGCGGGCCAAGCATATAAAATTCCAGGGGGCGGCGGTCGGTGTGGTAACAGGTGCACATCCTCAGTACCCGGGAGGGGCATATTCGGTCTCAGCCCTGCTGTTTCCCGGGAATAAATTCGGAAAAACATCCGAAGGAAAATTAATAAGGTATGTGCTGAAAGAAGTGAATAAAATAAGGAGTGTTCACGGCTGCCGGGCGCTGATGTACGACAAATCCCTGTCAAAAAGCGCCTTAGAAACGGCCCAACTCTACTATAACTACCCGGAAGATTCCCTTCGATATCCCTATGCTCAAAAGGTGCGGATTTTTCGCAGCAGTGACCCGCGCGCTATTCCTTCCGAATTCACAGGTTTCCTGATAGATCAAAAACAAAGCGGTAAAGTAGGGCTTGCTGTTTTTGCTCCCTTAAAATATGGGTTACCGGGAAATTTTTTCATCGTTGCCATTATTGTTGACCATACTTAAAAAAAAAAAATTTGAAATTTACTCCTATTTCGGATAAAATAAGCTTTAATACAATTTAGAAAAATTAAAATAGTCAAGCAGCCAGCATGAATTTTAGATTTTTAAAAATAAAAAGTATAGGAGTCCGGCTATTATTTATTACGGTACTATTCCTACAGGCTAATATTTTTTTATTTTCCCGGGACCCCGGGATAAGGTTTAACCGTATCACAACAGAAACCGGGTTGTCTCAAAATGCTGTAAATTGCATTGTCCAGGATAAACGGGGTTTTATGTGGTTCGGCACCCAGGATGGCCTGAATCGATATGATGGATATCGTTTTGTCATTTATAAATATGACCCCATGGACCCCCACTCCTTATCCGACAGTTACATTATGTCTATCCTGGAAGACCAGGCAGGCGTGCTCTGGATCGGCACCTATACCGGGGGATTCAATAAATTTGATCGAGATAAAGAAACCTTCACCCATTACCTGAATGATCCGGACAATCCGAATAGTATAAGCAATAATTATGTGCGGGCCATTTTTGAATCCCCGGCAAATCCCGGTGTGCTCTGGATCGGCACCCAGGGCGGATTTGACAAATTTAACGTGAAAGAGAAGACCTTTATCCATTACACCCACAATCCCGGCAATCCTCAGGGCTTGACCCATAATCATGTGCTGACTATTTTTGAATCCCCGAAAAATCCCGGTATTCTCTGGATCGGCACCGAAGACGGGCTAAATAGATTCGATATCAAGAAAGAGCAATTTACGCATTACCGCAAAAAAACCGGTGACCCTCACAGTCTGAGTGATAATATGGTCTTCTCTATTTTCGAGGACCCTTCCGGCAGGTTGTGGGTCGGCACCAATGACGGGTTGAATGTTTTTGACCGGGAGAAAGAACAATTCACCCGGTTTACCTTCGAGCCCGGTAATCCCAACAGTTTGAGTAATAATCATGTCCGTTTTATTTATGAATCACCCCGTGAGCCCGGAATCATCTGGGTCGGAACCTACGGCAGCGGGCTAAACCGCTTTGACCCGAAAAAAAAGGAGTTTACCCATTGGATTCACGAACCGGGCAACCCAAATAGTATCAATAACGATTTTATCTTATTTTTATATGAAGGCCGGTCCGGGATTACCTGGGTGGGGTGCGAAGGGGGCCTGAACTTATTCGACCGCCAGAGAAAAAAATTTGCCCAATACCGGCATAATCCCAACAATCCCAACAGCTTAAAGCATAACGATGTGAGAACCATCTTCGAAGACCGGCACAACAACCTGTGGATCGGCACCTACGGCGGTGGAATAAGCCGGTTTGACCGGAAAAACGCACAATTCACCCATTATATCCCTGACCCGGCCGATCCCAACAGCCTGAACAGCTACTCTGTCAGGGTTATAATTGAGGATAGTAACGGGATACTATGGATCGGCACCTATGACGGAGGTTTGAACAGGTTTGATCCTGTTAGCGGGCGCTTTACCCATTACCGGTACCAGCCGGATAATCCTAACAGCCCCGGCAGTGATTATGTCAGGTCTATATTTGAAGACAGCAGCGGTATACTGTGGATCGGCACCTACGATGGTGGACTCAATCGATTTGATCGCCGGAAAGAGCAATTTATCCGCTACACCCATGATCCGGAAGATCCTAAAAGTGTCAGCCATAACCGTGTTTTTGCCCTTATGGAAGATAAAAGCGGCAACCTCTGGGTGGGAACGGCCGGGGGATTAAATAAATTTAACCGGGAAACCGAAAAATTTACCCGTTATTATCACCGCCCCGATGATGTTCACAGCTTAGGAAAGGACATGATAATGTGCGTTTATGAAGACCGGGGCGAGACCCTCTGGGTCGGCACTTACGGCGGCGGGCTCAACCGGTTCAACCGGGAAACGGAACGTTTTACCCATTTTACAGAACGGGAGGGACTGCCTAACAATGTCGTATACGGTATCCTTGAGGACGAAGAAGGGGCACTCTGGTTGAGTACCAACAACGGGATATCTAAATTCGACCCGCGGAAGGGCACATTCAAAAATTATGATATGGGAGATGGCCTGCAGCACAATGAATTCAATGCCGGCGCTTATTTTAAAAGCCGACGCAGCGGCGAGATGTTCTTCGGAGGTTTTAACGGCTTCAATGCTTTTTTCCCCGCTGAAATAAAAGATAGCACCTATATACCGCCGGTGGTCATTACCGAACTCCGGTTGTTCAACACGCCTGTCCCGATTGGCGAACCGGAAGATGCGTCTGCGATACTGACAAAATCGATCACGGAAACCGGGGAGATCGAACTCTCTTACCGGAATAATGTTCTCTCTTTTTCCTACGCGGCGCTGCACTATGTTTCCCCCGGCAAGAACCGCTATGCTTATATCATGGAGAATTTAGACCAGGATTGGAACCGGGTGGGAACCGGGAACACCGCGGCTTACACCTATATTCCACCGGGGAAGTATGTGTTCCGGGTCAAGGGATCGAATAATGACGGGGTATGGAATGAAGAGGTTGTATCCTTAAAAATACGGGTAGTACCGCCCTTCTGGGAAACCTGGTGGTTTTATCTCCTGTGTATTCTGGCGGTTTTTTTCTCCGGGATCAGCATATTCCGTCTCCGGGTCAGGCAATTAAAAAAGCGAAAAGAGGAATTGGAACGTATCGTGGATTTACGTACCGAAGAATTGAAAAATGCCAATAAAGAATTGGAGAAATTATCAATCGTTGCCCGGGAAACGGATAATGCTGTTATGATCATGGACGCGGCGGGTAATTTTGAATGGGTCAACGAGGGATTTACCCGGATGTTTGGCCGGACGTTGGAGCAATTGCTCGAAGATAAAGGTAAGAATTTTATGGATGGCAGCGGTAATACCAATATAAAGGAAGTGGTTCAAAACTGTATCAAGGAGAAGAAAACCATCGATTATGAGTGCATCGATGTGACCCGGTCAGGCAAAAGAATCTGGACCCACACCACCTTTACGCCTGTCTTAGACAGTGAGGGGCGCCTTTCAAAGCTGGTCGCCATCGATTCCGACATAACCCGGGTTAAAGAATCGGAAGAGCGAATCAAAAAACAAAACGAAGAAATTCTCAAACAATCGCAAAACTTAAAAAAGGCCTTTGAGATAGCCAGGAAGGAGAGGGAGGCGGCCGATGTGGCCAACCGCTCTAAAAGTATGTTCCTGGCCCGGATGAGTCACGAAATTCGCACCCCTTTAAACGGAGTTATCGGGTTCTCGGATTTACTCTTAGAGACGGACCTCAACGAACAGCAAAGTGAATACATTATGGCCATTACTCGCTGCGGAGAAACCCTTTTATCCCTGATCGACGATATCTTAGACATATCGAAAATCGAGGCGGGGAAATTAACCTTCGAAGAGAGTGATTTCGATCCGGAAGTCCTGGCCTTCGATGTGTGTAACTTGATTCTTCCGCGTATCGGGGAGAGAGAAATCGAGGTTTTGTGCAAAATAGGGGATACGGTTCCGGCTTATGTGAAAGGCGACCCGGGCCGGATTCGCCAGGTACTGAGCAATTTAATGAGTAATGCGGTCAAATTCACTTCCGAGGGAGAGATCGAACTTACCCTCGACGTTGAAGAGAGCAGTAAAAACCGGTTGAAACTGCACGCAAAAGTAAGAGATACCGGAACCGGGATCCCGGCAGACAAGCAGGGAATCATATTTGAACTATTCCAGCAGGCAAACGGCTCCTATGCCAGGAAATACGGTGGTACCGGGTTGGGTCTGGCCATATGCAAACAGATAGCCATGTTAATGGATGGGGATGTCCGGGTAGAGAGTGAACCGGGTAAGGGGAGTACCTTTCATTTTACCGCCTGGGTCGAGAAATCTAAGAAAAGGCCCCTCAAAAAATCAGTGGAAAAACGTCTCAAGGGGAAACGAATCCTGGTTGTCGATGATAACGCCAACAACCTGGTTATCTTATCTAATATTTTGAAACAATCGGGCCTGGTTACACTGGCATTGTCAAAAAGCGATGAGGTGGTGCCCGCACTTTTAAAAAGTATTGAAGATAAAAAACCCATTGACCTCTGCATATTAGATATTCGGATGCCGGGTATGAGTGGCTATGATGTGGCAAAACAAATCCGCGATCACCCCGACCCCAGGCTCTCGGTCCTGCCCTTACTGGCTTACACCTCTTCAGCTGCCATGAAGATAAAACCCTTCAAGGAATCGGGTTTTAACGGTTTTTTACCCAAACCGATCCGGAAGAATAAACTCTTAGACATGGTCGTGCGATTATTGGGTCTGGGGAAAAAGGGGATCGATGAATTGGTCAAACAAAAGAAAATTTTAACCCGGCACACTCTGACGGAAGAGGCCAAGCATTCGATATGTATACTACTGGTTGAAGACAATAAGGTCAACCGGAAATTGGCACAATATATATTGAGTAAGGGCGGTTACAACGTTGACGTGGCCGAAAACGGTAGGGAAGCGGTTGAAAAAATCGTGTCCGATCCCGGCAGGTTTGACCTGGTGCTAATGGATATTAATATGCCGGAAATGGATGGACGGGAAGCCACGAAGGTCCTCCGGGAAAAGGGATTTTCAAATCTTCCGATAATCGCGATGACTGCCTATGCCATGAAGGAAGACCAGGAAGAATTTTTAAAAGCGGGCATGGATGATTACATTTCCAAACCCATCAAACGGGAAATCGTCTATAAAATCGTAAACAAATGGGTATTGTAAGCCACCAGCAATTCTAATTTTGGGAGTTTTTAATAATATATTCATCTTTGTTTTTTTGGCAAACTTTCATAAGATATTAATAAAAAGGTGGGTGGTTCTACTTCTTCATTAAACGGCGCTCACTGAAGGTCCCGGGCGGAATGGTAATATCAAAGTCGATCTTCTTGATGATCATCTCGGTACTGGAATTCTTCCTGAGTTTGTCTATCATGGTTATTCTAGTCGGGTAATACCGGTTTTTAAATGATTCAATGCTGTCAACGGTCAAAACTTTTAAGAGCTTACCGCTTTTGGCGAATAATTCCTCCTTTAGACCGACAAAACGCTCTTTGTCTACCCATATTTTCCGGGTGAAGTAGGTCTGTTTTTTGATCTTCGAG
>JAGLQA010000320.1 GCA_023137075.1 Candidatus Aminicenantota bacterium | reverse complement strand
GTGAAAGAATAATTCCCCCGGTTATCTCGTAAAGATTATTAAAAGTAAACCACACTTTCCCTTTTAAAAAAATTTTATCAATAAATCCTTTAACTTTATGGTTGGCCCTAACACTAATAAATTCTTGACTTTTTTCACGCTGGATAGGATGCAGTAAAAACCAATTCGAAGGCATATTGACACTCATTACACCGCGTACCTTATAGCCTTTGAGCATCAATATCAGGGAGACTATAAATGTGCCGGAGCCACTCATTCCCGGCATAAAAACCGGACCGAATCTGAACGAACCTCTTGTTGCGATACAAAATGCATGTGTTGATTTTCTGCGGGGTAAACGCCAAACAAATTTTAATATGTGCCACGGCATGGTAAAACCGTGAGCTGGGAAAACAATCCCCAGCAAGTTATCATTTCCTTGTTTTACCTTCTTAACAGGTTTATTATTCATAGCTGATATAACTTCTGTGTTTGATCCTTTTTCTTCGGCGATTTTTCCTATCCATTTCGAAACTCGATAAGAATTACCGGTTCCACTCATAAAGTAAATAGTTGTATTTCTATAAATCATTTTATCACTTTGAATTGAATTTTTTCTGATTAATAAACAAAGCTCTCTCTAACGCTCTAACTTCGGAGACGTCCTTTTTTTTCATAAGAATATATTATCTGATGGGTTCAAGAAAGTCAATTCTTCCAAATGTAGAATTTTGAGACGCGGCCCCGTATGTATCCGGAGATTGAGAGGTGAACATTTGTTCCGTTGAAAATTTGCAAGAAATATGTTCTAATATTATTTGATATATTTATATAACATGTTGATATACTTAAAATCTGGAGATAATTATGGACCAATCAGAAAATAGAAACATTCCTTATCCCGGTTTCTTTAAAGATCTGTTGAACCGAAGGGTTCCTCAGTTAGTCGGCTTTTACATTGCAGGCAGTTGGGGAGTATTGCAATTTTTAGACTGGATTGTTGGCAGATATCTGCTATCACCTTTGCTTGTTGATATGGCACTGACAATAATAGGCGCCCTACTGCCATCAATCATAATACTTGCCTACTGTCACGGAAGTCCGGGCAAAAACATGTGGCAGAGATCAGAAAAAATTCTTATCCCTATTAATCTGGTTCTAACTGTGATTCTTGTTTTCACGCTTTTTAACCATAAAAATCTGGATTCAATAGCCAGACGTGTTGCTGTAACCGATGAGAGCGGTGAAATGATTGAAAAAATTGTTCCTAAAAGTGGTTTGATAAAGGAGCTTGCGGTTTTCTATTTTAAAAACTTAAGTGAAAAAAAGAATTTAGACTGGCTTAAGTACGGTTTAGTCAATATGTTAGAATTTGATCTTTCTCAAGACCCTTTTGTAAATACCAAATCCCCTTCCACAAACAATGCGATCAATGGTTTCTATATCTACAGTAAATTTAAAGATGCCGGTTATCCGGAAGTGACAAATGCTCCGTTAATGCTGCAGAAAAAAATTGCAGAGGATATTAACTCGCCCTATTTTCTATCCGGATCAATAACAAAGGTGGAGAATTTATTTGAACTGACTGTTACAATATATTTAACAAAAAACACAAAAACAGTATCAAAAATAGTTATTAAAGAGAAAAGTGTTTTTTCTCTTATAGATGAACTATCAGTATTTGTAAAAAAATCCCTTAAATTGCCAAGCTATAAAAATGATGAGATCGTTGATCTTCAGATAAAAGATATATATACAGATTCTGAAAAAGCAGCAAAGTTAGCTGTTTTGGCATTTATTGAGATAATAAAGAATAATAATTGGAAAGCCGCACTGCAATATTTGGAAGAGGCTCTAAAAGAGGACAAAACCTTTACCTGGGCTTATATGAATCTGGCGGAAATATACGCAATGAACAACAACATGGAGAAATGGAAATCCACATACAGGACTATGATGAAATACCTGTATAAACTTCCGGACAAGATGCAGTTCCATCTTAAAGCAGGATACTATATTGTTATAAAAGGAGAGCCTGAAAAGGCGATCTCTTTACTTAAAATGTTGACTAAGTTATACCCAACAGATATAGAAAACTATCTCTCTCTAGCCTTACGTCTTGATTTGACCGGTAATTATGATGAGGCGATTTTATATTATAAAAAGATTCTAGAAATATCCCCGGACAGGTTTGATCTCTTTAACGAAATAGGTAAAGCCTACGAGAATAAAAGTGATCCTAAAAATGCTCTTATCTATTTTAAAATGTATGCGGATAAATTCCCAAAGAAGCCTGAAGGGTTTTTAAAGATAGGTGAGGTGGAGGAGTTACTTGGGAATTTTGAAAAAGCCGGAAAATACTATGAAAAAGCACTTCTTCTGGAACCTGAAAAAATCTCAACAACACTTTTGATTGCAGGACTTGATATTAAATCCGGAAAATATAGGAAGGCATTAGAAATGTACTCGGAGCTGTTGGCTTCAGCAAAAAATCCGCGCCAGAGATCATCTATATATTCTGATCTTATCGGCTATTATAAATTGAGGGGACAGCCCGGAAAAGAGCTTGAATATACCGAACTTATGCTGGAAAACAGTAAAAAATTCAGGCCCCCCTTTACAATACTAATAACAAGAATAGTGCTAATGGATGTATATATAAAGAATGGAAAACAGGATCAGGTAAAAAAAATGCTCGATTCTTTTAAAGAAAAATTAACATCCCCTTTTGACAAACTGGTCTCATTGGGTTACATTTTTTACTATATAGACAGAGGAGATCTGGATAAAGCTGAAACATATATTGGAGACCTGGAGGATTTTGTAAAAAAAACAGGAACAAAACAGTTCCTCTTCTTTGTGCATAAAAAAAAGGGGGATATATTCAGGCTCAGGCATTTGTATGATAAAGCTTTAGTTCATTATAAAAAAGCACTTGAACATAACCGGAACAATTTAACAGTACTTAATCATATAGCGTTCTGTTATCGGGAGCAAGAAAAATTTGATGAAAGCTTAAACTATATAAAAAAAGCACTGAATATTTCTCCTTATCATCCTAAAATAAACTATCATGCATCTCGTCTTTATTTTGCCATGGAAAACAGAGAATTGGGATTAAGACACTTAAAAAGAGCACTTGTAGTATGGGAAGAAGCTGAACCAATATTTATTCCAGCCAAGGAAGCAAAAGAGCTTATGAAAAAATACAGTTTGGGAGGAGCAAATGGGAATTAGCGGGAGCTGTTGTCATTCAAATTTATCTGAGTTTTTGATCAGGATTAATGGAAAGGATATATCCTATTTTTCCTGCAGAAAGTGTGACAATATCTGGATAGATATGGAGGATATTTATAAACTGAACTCAGAATATGACAATACCAGAAAATTGCTTGTCTCCGATTACAGTTGTCCAAGATGCAGAGATACATTTCTCGAATCGGTCGATTTTATGAATGATAAAAAATTAAAACTCTTTCAATGTAGAAAATGTAGTGGAATAAAAATGGATTTGCTGAGGTATAATATGCCGTCTGATTTTTCCATAACCACAGATCTGGAAGAATTTATTGAAACCCTTTCCGGCGGTTTTAGAAGGGAATTGGTTAAAAAAAAGGTCAATAAACTCCCATCAGGTTTTAAAATCAGAAACTCTGAAGAAACAGATTGCAAGTGTCCGTCCTGCAGTTCAAGACTAACCCGATACTCAGTTTTTGATAAAAAACCGGAAAATGGATCAGAATTTGAGATTTGTGACTCGTGTTTCGGTATCTGGCTTGATAAGGAGGATATGCTCAGAAGCAGGAGTTCTGAAACTATACAAAAGCTGAATGTTGATATGGATAATATAATGCCCACTAAACGAACCTGCCCTAAATGCAGGAATATCACACTTGTCTCTTTAAAATACAAAGAACTTGAAACAGTTATTGACTGTTGTCCTTCATGTTTCGGAACCTGGCTCGATGGCGGAGAATTATCCGATTTTTCAGTTTTTCTTGGAATAAGTGGTCAGGAAGTTATAGATGTTCTTATTGACAATGCTATATTTAAAGATCCTGTATTAACAAGGGTATTAAAACAATTCAGCCGGACACTTCATAAACTGGATAACAGAAACAGGGAACAGGAAGAGAATCTGGATCAGGCAAGGGAGATCCAGGAAAGACTGATCTTTGGAGATGAAGAGCGTAACTCACTACTCCCGATCAATTTTGATAAATTTAAAATCCTTAATCACTGGATTCCTGCCAGAATTGTAGGGGGAGACTATTTTGCGGTAATTCCATTTACATTTAAGGGAAAAAATCTTCTGGGAATTTGTATTGCGGATGTGTCAGGGAAAGGACTGCCGGCTTCCCTGTTGATGGCAAATCTCCAGGCTTTACTGCATTCATTTGCTCCCGGCACCGATTCTCCTGCAAAATTATGTACCAAGTTAAATAGTATTCTACACAATTTTACAACTTCTAATAAATTCATCACCTTTTTTTACGGTATATTAGACCCTTCATCCGGTATATTTAAATATTGTAATGCTGGACACAACCCTCCGGTTTTTTTATCAAATGGAAGAATTCACTGGTTAAAAGTAGGTGGAAGTGTTTTAAGTTTTTTTCCTGATTGGAGTTATCAGGAGGGAGAGATTAGAATAAATGAGGGTGACAGGATTCTCTTCTACACCGATGGAGTGTCGGAAACTGAAAATCCAAAAGGAGAGGAGTTTGGGGAAGCAAGAATTGCTGCATTATTGAAAAGCTTCAACACAATAGACTTTACTGAAACTATGAAGTTAATAATACGTGAAATCCAGGAATATAATATGGGACACTATAACGATGACACAACTATACTCCTGTTGGAAAAATAAAAAGGCCCCGGTGCTTTGAAAGTCGGATTTATACAATGCTCCCGGATGAGTTAACCGGAATTGAGAATATGAATGCACAAAATCGATGCCTCCGTCCCCATTTCTTTTTAAATATTCCTGGGTCTGTTTGTTTAGAGACCTTCCTTATTTATCTTTAGGGTTTTCGTCGCTGCGGCCGTTGTCATACATACCTACTATCCTGGTGACCTGGCCATTCTCCTTGACAATTGCCAGCCTGAAATAATCGATTTCTTTGAACATGAACAAATCTTCAGACAGGGGGATCATTTTGAATTTTGGCCTGCCTTCCCGCTGGTAGTACAATTCGTCGTTCTCAAAAATAATGGTTCTTGGGCCATATTTTCCGGCATAGGCCTTGAGTACCTCCGGAGCAACCGTTACCGGCTGCAGTTGCGCTTCGATACCTTTAATATACCATTCGTAGATGAATGTTTCCCGCTTATCTTCCGTTTTGGCTGCCAACTTTTGTAGGGCCATCTTGTGGGCCGTCAACAGGGCTTTTTCCTGGGGGATTTCGACGTGGGGTTTTACTCCCACTCCTTCCCAATTGGTATTGGTAATAGGGTTGATGGCCCGGCCGCTGGGCACATTGATAATAAAATGATCGTTTACTATCCTTGGCCCGCCGGGATGGGCGCCGCCGCCGGTGGTTTCACCGACCAGGGTGGCTCGTTTCAGATTCTTAAGATTATAGCTGAACTCTTCAGCCGCGGAAAAAGTACGCTGACTGGTTAGCACATAAGCATCGATATCCGGCATCCGTGGCCCCGGCACATGGGGCAGTGTCCAGGTCTGGGTGTTTTTGTCTCCGGGCCGCCAATAAAAGTTATTCAGATGGACTTCGTCGTCTCCCTTATAGAGATATGACGTGACCAACTGGATCATGCCCGGATCGCCGCCGCCGTTCTGTCTCATGTCGATAATCAGGGCATCACAATTTGCCAGGAAATTCATGGCCGCTGCCGCAGTCCGGCCGGCATACCAGGCAGGGGCAAACTGAGTGAAGTTTAAGTAGCCGATATTTCCCGTTAATATCTTCACCTCTTTAAAACCGAAATTTGATTTCCGGCCTCTCTTAATTTGCTCCTTTATGATTTCCGAATCATCCTCTTCTTTTTCGGCTTTTCTCATCCGGCTAACGATTTCCGGTGCGAAGGAAACCCGGATGTGCTTGTCCTTACTGATTTCCCTGAGGTCTGCGGCCAGCCGGTTGGCAAAATTCTGTGGAAGGATAATACCTTTGTATTTCCCTTTTTTCAATTTTTGCCGAATATGCGCTGCCATTTTTTTGGCAACTTCCGGGAATACATAGCTTTTTTCCAGGATATCGCCGATACTCTTCACTACTTCCTGTTGTTCCGCGGGATCGATTTTTGCTTCGGTCTCCTGGGCAGTGCAATTAAAAACGCAAAAGCCGATCAAAATAAATAAGATGATAATAATTTGTTTTTTCACTTTTTTAGCCTCCTTTTTTTGGTTTTTCCTCAAATTTATTATACCCTTTTTTTTGCATAAAAGTTCCGTTTTCATTCGTTTAAATGTTTGACCCTGGAGATACAGGACAAAAGGATACCGTTTCTCTCAATCAAAAACTCTTAAGAATCTCATACTGAACGCCGATAGATGCTCCGATCTTTTCAAGGGGGAGGCGACTCCCTCTGTGGCTAAATTACCCTAAAGAGTTCAACGAGAGTTTAATATATATAGGTCTCCTTTTTTTGTTTCAGGTATTTATCCAAAAACTTCAATATGGACTTATAAGCTTCGATCTCATTCTTCTTCTTCATGAAACCATGCCCTTCATCGTCAAAAACCACGTACTCTACGGGCACATTGTTTTTCTTTACCGCGGCCACGATCTCATCGGACTCTACTTTCAAAACCCTGGGATCATTGGCTCCCTGCAATACGATCAAAGGTTTGGTGATTTTATCGGCATGGAAAAGAGGGGATTTCTTTTTTAAAAATTCCTCGTCGGTCTCCGGGTCGCCCAACTCTTTGTAAAGAGCTTTCCTGAAAGATTCCCAGTAGGGCGGTATGCTTTTCAAGGTGCGCAGCCAGTTGGATACGCCGAAAATATCGACGCCGGCAGTGAACTCTTCCGGCGTGTAGGCCAGGGCCGCCAGCACCATATAACCGCCGTAACTGCCGCCGATAATGCCGATTTTGTCCCCGTCGATATAACCGGTGGCTTTTAAGAATTTCTTTGCTTCCACGCAGTCCTGCAAATCGTCCTCACCGTGCTTCAGGTCATCTAAGCCATAAAAAGTCTTTCCATAACCGGAGCTGCCCCTGTTGTTCACAGCCAGTATCGCATAACCGTGATTGACAAAATACTGGATGGAACCCCGGTAACCGACCCGTGACTGCCCGCCGGGACCGCCGTGCACCCACACCAAAGCGGGGATCTTTGCGCCCGCCGGGATAACCGTGGGTTTGTAAAAGATAGCGGGGATGTCGATACCGTCGAAAGATTTATACCTGATCACTTCGGCTTTTGCCAGATGGCCTTTGTCGATCTCCGGGTTCATGGATTCGGTAAGTTGTTTGTATTTCCCGGTTTCGATATTGTAAATAAAAAGATTGCTGGGCGATTTAGACCCGTTAGCATAAAAAGTCATCAGTTTTTCACTGTCTGAGATTTTCACAGAAGAGATACTGGCGTCCGGGAATTCCGGCAGGGCGAGATTTTTCTGAGCTTCGATATCATAAATCTCGATTTTGGTGCGGCCGTCGTTATTGATACCGGCAACCCGGTATTTGCCGTGCTTCGAGAAATA
>JAGLQA010000032.1 GCA_023137075.1 Candidatus Aminicenantota bacterium | reverse complement strand
TCCTATCAAATTTTTCTTTACTCATTTATTACCTCCTGGTTTGATGTGTAGATACCCAATTCATTTCTAAGAACATCGTTCATCTTTTTCTCAGGCATCGCCACATTGTCATAAAATTCCATTGAATAATTGGCTCTTCCCTGGGTCAATGTACGAAATGCCGTGGCATACCCGAACATACTGGAGAGAGGTACCAAGCCATCAATGATATGTAAATTATTTTTTATGTCCATTTTTACTATTTTTCCTTCCCTTGCACTAAAATCACTAATCACCTCACCGACATACTCATCCTGGACTAAAATTTCTATCTTCATCAAGGGTTCCAGCAGTATGGGTTTGCCCTTTCTAAAGGCATCACGAAATGCCATGGAAGCGGCTATTTGATAAGCAATCTCCGACGATTCTTCAGCATCGAAGGAACCGTCGATTAGAGTAACTTCTACGTTAATAATCGGATAACCGGCAATGATGCCGTTATCCATAGCTTCCCTGACTCCTGCCTCCACCGCACCATGAAATTCTTTAGGTATCACACTTGTTTTTACTTTCGAATAGAATGCGAATTTGCCATTGGTGGAAATAGGCGCCACCCGAAGCGCCACATGGCCATAATGTCCCCTGCCTCCAACCTGCCTGATATACCTGTTCTCTCCGGAGGATTCTTCCGCGATGGTCTCGTGATAAGCCACCCGGGGTTTACCGAGCCGGGTTTGCACGTTAAATTCCCTTTTGATCCTCTCCCGGAGAACTTCCAAATGCAATTCTCCCATACCGGAAATGATTTGCTGCCCGGTTTCGTGATTGGTGAATACTTTAAAGGTGGGATCCTCACTGCTCAATTTTTTCAGGATGCCGTCCAATTTTTTATGATCGGCAGTCAGCTTAGGCT
The DNA here is from genome assembly GCA_023137075.1 of Candidatus Aminicenantota bacterium. GTDB lineage: Bacteria > Acidobacteriota > Aminicenantia > UBA2199 > UBA2199 > JAGLQA01. The sequence continues at coordinate 2,658 of JAGLQA010000032.1, read as the reverse complement.
CAATGGTCGAAGAAATAACGGGATCAGGGAAAGTGATGGCATCGAATACAACCTGGTTATTCGGATCACAAATCGTATCCCCGGTGGAAACGCCGCCCAAACCAACGGTTGCGGCGATGTCCCCGGAATAGACCTGGTCCACATCTTCCCGCTTGTTGGAATGCATGCGCAGCAGCCGGGATATCCTGATCTTTTCACCTTTGCTGCTGTTAAAAACCATACTGCCAACTTTCATAACACCCGAATAAACACGAAAATAGACCAACTGCCCGACAAAGTGGTCGCTCATAATTTTGAAGATCAAAGCAGAGAACGGAACATCGTCGGAAAGTTTTCGGGTAACCTGTCTGTCGTTGGTGGGAGAATTTCCGATAACGTCCGGCTGGTCTTCCGGGGAGGGTAAGTAATCCACGATGGCATCCAACAATAATTGTATTCCCTTCTTTTTAAAGGCAGAACCCATAACCACAGGAACCGCTTTCAGGCTTAAACAGGCATTCCTGACGGCTTTCGTGATTTTTTCTTCCGGGACCGGTTTCTTCTCTAAAAACAATTCCATCAATTCCAAATCGAAATCGCTCAACTTTTCAATTAAATTGTCACGATGCATTTCCGCTTCTTCCCGGTATTCGTCCGGAATATCAATGATATCGAAAGCGATTTCCCCTTCTGCGTCTTCGTAATATTTATATGTTTTTTGGCTGACCAGGTCGATGATACCGGAAAAATTCTCTTCTGTTCCTAAAGGCAACTGCAAGAGCAGTGTTTTGACGGCAAATTTTTCCTCGATCTGGTTAATCACATCGCTGTAGTCGGAACCAGGCCGGTCTAATTTATTAATAAATGCGATCCTGGGAATTTTGTACTTTGAGGCCTGGTGCCAAACCTTTTCGGTCTGGGGTTCTACCCCCCCTACTCCGCACATAATGATGATTGCGCCATCGAGTACTCGCAAGGCACGTTCTACTTCCGCTGTAAAATCCACATGTCCGGGGGTGTCGATTATATTGATACGATAATCATCCCATGAACAGGATGTTGCGGCTGACGTAATCGTTATTCCCCGCTCCTGCTCCTGGTCCATCCAATCCATCACAGCTGTTCCGTCATGGACTTCCCCCATTTTATAGGTTTTACCGGTGTAGAAAAGAATTCGTTCGGTGGTCGTGGTTTTGCCCGCATCTATATGGGCCATAAAACCGATATTCCGAATTCTGTCAACCGGTATCTTTCTCATTTTACCATCTGTAATGGGCAAAGGCCCTGTTCGATTCCGCCATTTTATGAACGGTCTCTTTCTTCTTTATGGCACCGCCTTTCTTATTGTAGGCATCGATAATTTCACCCACTAACTTTTCCCGGAAGGATTTACCACCCCGTCCCCTGGCATTCAGCACGAGCCATCTCAAGCCGAGAGAATAGGATCTCTCCTTCCTGACATCCATAGGTACCTGGTAGGTGGCACCGCCAACACGCCTCGACCTGGTTTCGACATGTGGCCTGACGTTCTCGATCGCTTTTAATACGACTTTTAGCGGATCTTCTTTCAACTTTTCTTTGGCCACGTCCATTGCCCCGTAAACAATCTTTTGAGCCAACGCCTTCTTACCGCTAAACATAACGTTATTAATCAGCTTGGCAATTATAGACGAATTGTATACCGGGTCGTAAAAGACTTGCTTTCTTTTATTAATCTTTTTCCTCGGCATGTTATCTCCTACTCATCAGGCCTTTTTGGGCCTGCGCGTCCCATATTTGGACCTACTTCTATTCCTGTTCTCCACCCCGGTGGAGTCTTTAACACCGCGCACAATATGATAACGCACACCGGGGATATCCTTGATTTTTCCGCCCCTGACAACGACGATGGAATGCTCTTGAAGCGAATGACCTTCTCCCGGGATATATGCAGTAACCTCAATACCGTTTGACAGCCTGACACGGGCAACTTTACGCATTGCTGAATTGGGCTTTTTCGGATTTGTAGTAAAAACCCTGGTGCATACACCTCTTTTAAACGGACAGTTTTCAAGCGCAGGTGATTTACTCTTCACCTTGCCCTTTTTCCTGCCAAATCTTACTAACTGATTTATTGTAGGCAAATATTACCTCCTGTCAAATTCATGGAATTTTATTTCTAAGAAACTCCTTAATAGGAATTTTGATTCGTAAAAATAATATATACCATAAAAGAATACTTTTTTCAAGGTTTCATAACCGTTAACTAACAACAATATTTAATTTTTCCTTTATAAAAAAGACCGGGAACCTCCTGAGGTTAATTTTATTGAATCGAAATCCCCGCCGTTATTTAAAATGATTAATTAAATTTATGAAATTTTTTTGACTTTTTTAATAAAAAAAAACTCGGTGACGACCTACTTTCCCACCCCGTTACCAGGGCAGTATCATCGGCACTGAAGAACTTAACTTCCGGGTTCGGAATGGTGCCGGGTGTTGCCTCTTCGTTATGGTCACCGAGAATATTGCGTTTATTACCGTTTATTATTATTGCTCTATTAGATTTGTTGGGGAGTAAAGCTGCATAAACATAATGATTAAGGCTCACGACCGATTAGTACTGGTTAGCTAAATCCGTTACCGGACTTACACATCCAGCCTATCAAACTCGTAGTCTACGAGAGGTCTTTAGTCACC
>JAGLQA010000319.1 GCA_023137075.1 Candidatus Aminicenantota bacterium | reverse complement strand
TTTTCGTCGGTCAGGTAGTAGAGTTTTTTAGATTCGGGATCGAATGCGGATGGGGAATTGTTAACGTCGCCTTCATGAGGCGTAATGTGCTTCATCTTTTTGTTATCGATATCATAAAGATAGATGTCCGAATTATGATCCGTATCGGTTTTTTGCAGGGCCAGGTGTTTTTTATCATTGGAAATTTCCGACGGATTATAGCCTTCGGTGTTCTTGAAAATGAGTTTCGGGGTGAATGTTTCGATATCCATTTCGTAAAGGTCCATGAACTTGGGATCCCGCTTATTAGACATAAAAAAGAAACTTTTCTGATCATAGCTCCAGCCGAAGTACATGGCTTTTGCTTTCGGTTCCGGGGTCAGGTCTTTTTCCGAGCCGTCTTCATTCCTGGCAAAGATATGGTTGATCTCATTGCCGCCTTTGTCGCTGGTGAAAAGTATGCGGTTATCTTTGGGAAAATAAGATAAAGTGACCACCGATTCTTTTTCCGATGCGGTCAATTGTTCGACTTCGCCGCCGCTTACCGGGATGCTGTAGGCATTGTATATGCCCGACTTGTTGCCGGTAAAGAGCACCCGGCTCTCATCATGGGAAAAAGAACTCCGGAACATGGAGAGGGTATTCATAAACTGTTCTATGGTATAGTGTTTTACTTTTTTAGCCATTTCGGTTACGGCGGCCGTCTTTGTTTCGGCCGCGGGTGGTGTACCGGCTTCTTTGCCTTTGCCGCAGTTCATCAGCCCGATTAAAACCACGAGTGAAATAATTAACCCTATTTTTTTCATGTTTCCTCCTTATTTGAAAACTTAATTAAAATAGTTTGCTGAACAATAAACTTTTTTTTATTCCTGTTGTTTGTATCACCTTTATAGGGCCTGCCGCCTGTGCGTGATCGCACATAGACAGGTGCGGACGCCATCCGCATTTAAAATTTAGCTTAGAATCTAGTACGTTTTTTTGATTGGATTAGTTTTAACAGACCCGCTTTTTTACTCGACGATCCAGTGCATCACTTCGGTTGTTTTACTCTAAAGTAATATAAATAAAGCTTTCGATCATTTCCAGCAGCACGGAAAAATCAAAGGGTTTTTTTATAAACTCGTTAGCGCCTGAGTCTTTAAGTTCCATTCCCACTATACTCGGATTATATACAGCCGACATAACAATTACAGGTATATGTTTAGTTTCCTCATCTTCTTTTATAATCTTGCACAGTTCAAAGCCATGAATACCGGGCATTAACAAATCCATCAGGATTAAATCGGGATTTCCTTTTTTCACTAATTCTAAACCGTCTTTCCCGGTAGGTACAAGGATTGGCTGGCAATTGTACTGTTCTAAAAAATCTTTAATAGCTCCTCCCAGTTTTTCATCATCTTCGAAAACTATAATTCTTTTCACTATTTACCTCCTTGACCGGATATTTCAGATTACCCTATTATACAACAGGATATACCTTTATGGCAATCTAATGTTTTTTGTATATAGGATGAAATTGAAAAAGGTTCATGATACAATAGGCATATGAAAAAAAACAATTTTCAAATGAACGTGGCTGACAAATATGAAGGAACCAAATAAGAAATATGAATAAGATAAGAGCTTAACTCCGCTAAAGGAGTTCACCGGGCTGAAGAATGAAAAACATATTATTCATCAGGATGAGATTGCTGGGGGATATTATATTTACCATACCGGCCATTCAACTCTATAAGCGGTATTTCCCGGATCACAATATTTACTATGTGGCTGAAGAAAAATTCCGGGGCATCGCCGAACTTATTCCGGGTGTAAAGAAGGTTATTATCATCCCCTATAAAATGAAACTCAAAGACTTACTCCACTTTAGAAAAGAGATCAAAAAAATAGGTTTTTACGCGGTGGTGGATTTTCATTCCGGTCCCAAAAGCGCGTTGTTATCCTTCTTGACCGGCATTAAAACCCGGATCGGCTACCGCACAGCCAACCGTAATTGGGCGTACAACCGGTTAACACCCCGTACTTTCGGAGATACCTTCACCCATTCCGTTTTTAACCAGGCCAGGTTGCTCGAACACTCCGGCATCGATATCGCAAATAATCCCGGGATTATCCCAGGATATCCGCATATAAAAATTGGAGAAGCGGATATCCCGGATGAATTAAAACAGGCATTAAAGGAGAATACCAAGAAAATCACTATTCACATCGGCGCAGGGAACGAATTCAGGGATTGGGGATTTGATAAATTCTCCTGTTTAATCCGAAAATTGAAAGATCAGGGGATGCCGGTTTTTTTAATCGGACACTCGGAAAAAGAAAAAGAGAGAGGAGAGCGGCTGCGTTTTAGCGACCAGGTTGTAAATTTCTCCGGCCAACTCTCTATCAAAGAAACGCTGTATCTTATCGCCCATTCGGATGTATATTTCGGTATCGACTCCGGCCCGCTTCACCTGGCGTCTTTGACGAACACACCGGTCGTCACCATATATGGCCCCAATGTGCCGGAAATCAGCGGACCCTGGCGCAAGAAAGATGTAACCATTATCCAGACCGGGTTAACCTGCCGGCCCTGCTCACAACGAAAGTGC
>JAGLQA010000318.1 GCA_023137075.1 Candidatus Aminicenantota bacterium | reverse complement strand
ATTGAAAATCTTTACCAACAAATCTCTCTCTTTGGGGTAATCCAGTATTGTCAGGGCCTCTTTTATATTCACCCACCTGGTTTCCTTCACCTCTTCCGAAGGTTCAAAAGAGCATTCACCTACTGCTTCCATGTTCCAGAAAAGGACCACTTTTTGTTTTTGCTTTACTTCGTAACAAACACAACCGGCAAAACCGGTTATTCGGGTTTTGCAGCCGGTCTCTTCTTTTACTTCCCGTATGGCAGCATCTTCAAATAATTCTTTGTCTTTGAGTTTCCCTTTCGGCAGGCACCAATCCTTATACCGGGAACGGTATATGATCAAAACCTCGGTGCCTTCGGGACTTTGCCGGGAAATAATACCGCCGGCTGCTAAGATGACAGAATGTTCTTCCGCTTCATTCTTTGTCATTTTAAACCCTCCTTTTTCCAATCACAGGTGATATATTAAAGGAAAGACTTTCGAAAATCAATCGAAATCCCTGAATTTGAAAAAAAACTCTGTTTATTTTATAATATTCCATATTAAATCGAAGGAGAAAGATTCATGAAAGCCCGATATTTTACTTTGTTACTATTATTACCGGTTATTTTCGCCAACCACTGTAAAATTTTATCTTCCGGAAAATATAATGTCATCCTGATTGTCCCGGACGCCCTGCGGGCCAGGCAACTACCCATTCATGGATATTCGAAAATAAAAACCCCCAATATAGATGCGCTGGCAGAGGAATCCGTCGATTTTAAAAATTGTTTTGTAAAACGGGCCACCACCTACACATCATTTTCCAATCTTTTCAGCGGATTATTATTTCCCAGGGACGGTTTACTCGGCGGAGAAAAAACAATGGCGGAATTTTTCAGGGAAAAGGGCTATCGCACAATGGGGGTGGTCAGTTCATCGATATTATGGTCTTCCGAATACCAGGAAAAAGGCCGGGTAAAAAATCAATTTTACCGGGGATTTGACGATTATTTTCAAGACGCTTCCTTAAAAAAATACCCTTACTGCCGAAAGAACGAACCTACCACGAAAGATATTCTAAATTGGCTTGAAACACACAAAAAGGACAGCCAACCGTTTTTTCTTTTTGCCCATTATATGGACCCCCATGCGCCGTACAAACCCAGCTACGACGGAGAGATAGAAAAAATTGACAGCGAGCTGGGCCAGGTCATCGGTAAATTGAAGGAGCTGAACCTATATGAAAACTCAATTATTATCTTTACCTCCGATCATGGCGAGTCCCTCGGAGACCCGGTTATAGACCACGGTTCACCTCAAGGTCACGGTTGGATAACTTATAACGAACAGCATCATATTCCCTTACTTATAAAATTCCCCAAAAATCGATACGTCAAATCCGTCACACAAATTGTGAGAAATATGGATATTCTGCCCACCCTATTGGATTACCTGGGCTTCTCCTACAAGCAGGAAAATTTCGACGGTAAGTCTTTACTTCCGGTAATTAAAGAGGGTAAAGACTTAGAACTTTCGGCATTTCTCCAGAGCAATAGTAACAGGATATGTCCCGAAGGGCAATACGCCATTATTTTTTCATACAAAGACGATTTCTTTAAATTTATCCGCGGCGGTTATTCAAAACAAATCAGGGAATTATATAATATTTCGACAGATATGGGAGAAAGAAACAATCTTATCGCCGACTCCCGGTACAATAAAGTGTTGAACAAGGCCATATATTTGATCCGGGATTTTGAACGTAAAGCCAGGTCCCAGATCATGCTCAAGAAAAACGAAAAGACCATTGACAACCCGGAAGAAATAAAAAGACTAAGAGCATTGGGATATTTAGAAGCCGGCGCACCTTCTCAGAAAACGCGGGCCAACCAATTTCTAATGGAACGGGATTTATACCCTATCGGCTTTTTAAAATACCACAGCTTTATTCGTGAACCGATGTGGGGCAGGTACGGTGCGTTAGATCCCTACTTCCCGGTCAAAATCACGTCTGCCGGTCAGAATCGTTTATATATCATCGGCAATCGCAATAATGAATTATTTACATACAGGTTAAATGAGCGTTGGCCCGTTCGAGTCTCCGGCATTGAGGGGGTTCGTGATTTCGCCTTTGATGCGAAAGGGAAACGTCTCCTGCTGCTAAGTGAAGAAATAATTCGCAGCCTGGACCCGGTAACATCCACAATCAAGGAATTCAAGGTTCAAAGCAGTGACCAGCCGGGCAGCCGTCGTTTTATATACGTTGACGACAACGGAAATATCTATCTCCTCAACCTGAATAACGTCCTTAAATTAGACAATAAAGGAATGGTCTTAAAGCGTTACCCCTTCAACGTGGAATCCTCAAATCTCTTTTCAGTTGATAAAAAAGAAAACATTTACTTTACCGAAAAAAATAAGATTTTAACATATAATAACCAGGACCGTTTTCTGACCTCGGTCAGTGTAAGAAACGGATTACAGGATATAGAAATAAGTGCAATTTTCCTGGATGAAGAGAACAGGATTTGGGTACTGGAACAGAATGCATGCACCATTCATATATTTGAAAAAGGGAATAAAATCACCTCCTTCTCATACAACAATCATCGCATGCGACAGCGTTGGAAACCGATTCCCACCAGACACTTATACTTAAACCGGGATAAGGTGTTTATTACAGATAAATGGGAAGGTATTTTTGTATATAAAATCACACTACTCGAAAGGAGGAAATCCGGATGATAAAAAAAACAAATTCGGGATTAACCCCAATGCTTAAGGGCTTTGCCCTATTTCCGGTTTTATTGGTTCTGCTATCCGCTCCGGGCCGGTGCGATTGGCTGCCGAAATCACGGGTAAGCGGCAATGATTTTATTTCTGTTACCACGTCATCTAATCAAAACGTTATCGCAGCGGATGTTTCGGGAAATCTTCACTTTGTCTACTTAGACAGCCGCAACAACCCCCTGGCGCCCACTTTCGAAGTCTATTACAGGGAATATTATGCAGCAGGCAGGTGGAGTTCCGAAACCCAACTAACCCATGAAGTCACCTGGTGGGAAGAAGGCAACCCGGTACCTATAACCGAGTTTCAGGATAAAGAGACTCCCGGTATAGCTTTAGATTCGCTGGGGAATATTTATGTATCCTATGCCAATAAAGTTACTCAATCGCCCTGGGTAAAGATGGTAGTGGCAGGCAGATCGATTCCGCCGTGGGAATTGGACGAAAGCTGCGGAACCGGTGTCAACCCGGTCATCGCCGTGGACAGCAGTAATAACGTGCATGCCGTATGGAAAGGCCTTGCCGGTGGGGAATCGCAGATTTTCTACCGCTGTAAAACCTATGACGGCGATTGGGGCAGGACGGAACAACTAACCACAGGCGACTCGGATAAACTGACGCCCGCAATCATCGTTGATGGGGAAGACAATCTCCACGTGGTCTGGGCAGATGACCGTGATGTTCCGGATGATTGCCCCGACCCGGCGCCTCCCGGCGAACCGGGTCCCCACGAAATTTACTACAAAAGAAAACCGGCTTCCGGCAGATGGAGCGGCCCGGTGCGCCTGAGCAATGCGTCGTGCTCCAGCTCATTACAGCCCTTTATCGCAGCCGGACCATCAGGAGAACTGCACGTAGTCTGGGAAGATGACCGGGATGGGAATGCCGAGATTTATTATATCTCCTATTCGGGTACCTGGCGTAGACCGGAGCAACGTCTGACTACCGTGCCCTTTCCATCTCAAAATCCCCATCTAACAGTTGATGGGGCAGGGCAAATTCATCTGACCTGGCAAGATAATCGTTTCTTAGGAGGTATAGGTGAGACCACCCTCTCCCTCTTTTACAAGCAGAAAGATCCCGCCGCGGGCTGGGGTGAGGATACCCGGCTTACCAGGAAGGGTTTCCGGGGTTCCATCACGGCAGAGGCCGAAAATCTTCACCTGGCCTACAGCGCTAACTACAGCACAGAGCCGGGCGGGAATCCCCAGGTCTACTACCTCAAATCCGACCCGGATGTATCCATCCCCCCCACTCCCAACGAAGTTATCCTGGTATTGGATATTTCCGGCAGCATGGACAACAGCGCGGATGGCATGACACCCTTCACCCGGCTGTACCGGTCAAAACAGGCTCTTTCCAATTTCCTGGACCGGTACAACCTGCGAAACCCAACGGACGCCTATTTCGGGCTGGTCACCTTTCCCCACCGCAGCAGGGTCTGTCCTTCGTCGGAAACAGTCATTCCCCTTACTCCTCTCAACGAGGTAACCCGCCTTGAAGCCATAAGCGACACGATTCCTTCTCTCGGCGCAGGTGGCATAACACCGCTGCTTGACGGCTACAGGCGGGCCAGGGACCTGTTAAGTACAAGTACCGAGGGGGAAATGATCTTGCTGGTCAGCGATGGTTTTCACAACTGCCCGGACACGACTATCCCGGCCGGTTTCCCGGACACTTCTTATCCCCTCACCTATACGGTGGGAATCGGTACGCCGGTCGAGCTGGATCGCACCTGTCTCAGTAGAATCGCGACTGCCACGGGCGGCGAATTCGTCGATACCACCTCCGTGGTCCCTATCGACTGGGTTAAAAGTATTATCCAGGATATTCTCGGAGTGGAAGCCGAATGCGACCCGGCCGGAAGAATCACCGCCAGGGGTAAACAAAAGCATCCCATTTTGATTACTAATCACGATACCAATATCGCCTTTGATATTTCCTGGTCGACTCCGCGACCCGACCGAGTTTTTTTACTGGTTCATACCCCGGGGGGACAGATCATCACACCGGGAAATAGTTCGACCTTACCAGGGGTCACCCACATATCCAGGGACACCTACCGGATATGTTACCTCGGCGAAGAATATCTTAAAACCATCAAACGGGCCGGTGAATGGATCCTGGAAGTAGTGGGAGGAAAAGCTATTCCGCCGCGCATTAGTGAGCCTTACCGGTACAGTGTTTTAATGGAATCCTCCTTAAAAATGAACGTCAAATTTGATCGCAAAACGTATAATACTACCGAGTTCATCACCCTCGAAGTGGCTGTCCGCGAAAAAGATAAACCACTGAAAGCAAACTGCCGCCTGCTCCTGCATGCGCCGCAGAACAGCCCGGGGAATTGGTTTGCGAAAAGTCTTGCTAAAAAAGGAATCCCAAAAAGTAAAGCGCAGGCATCTGTCAGCGGCGATCCCGTGTCCGCAATCATCAAAAGAGACCGCATGCTGACGCAAAAATACAAAAAACCCTTCTGCCAGGAGATAAAGACCTTCTCCTACATCCTCAAGGACGACGGCAGGCGCGGTGATAAAAAGGCGGGAGACGGCATTTACACATTCGTTCTGCCGGGCCCGAAGATTCCCGGCACCTATATTTTCGATATCACTGCCCGGGGCAAAACCTCTTCCGGGCAGCCCTTCCGCAGGCAGCTGATCGAGCAAAAATTCGTCTATGTAAAGACGATTCAGCGGCACACTGCCGTTGATCTCAAACGGGTGGGCACAGGATCTCCAGCCGGAAATTCCTACGACCTTACGATTACACCGAAAGACGCCGGAGGGAATTACCTGGGCCCGGGTAACGCGGCTCATATCTCTTTCTTCACCCAGGGCATAAAGCTCAGGGGCGCTGCGCGGGACAACTTAGACGGCAGCTATACGCAGAAACTGCTGATCCCAGGCACTTCGACCGGGAAACAAAAATCAATCACGGTTTATATTCACGGCACCGAGATGGTTCTCAACCTGCGCGTTGGACCCAAGGGCCGGTTATTTATAGATAAAACGAAAGATAATATTATTTTAAGAAAAAAAGGAGTAAAAAAATGAGATTAAAAAAACGAAACAAACGAAAAAAAAAGCAATTTTCCTCGATTCTTCCACTAGCAGCCTTCATAACGCTGCTTTTTTTTATACTGGTCGGCACTCCCGGATGTCTTCTTCAAACACATGGAACCGCCGATCCCTTCGAAGGAGAATACGATGAAGAAATATCGCCGCCACCCGATGGCTGTGTGGGTGAATACTACTCTTACGACCTCCATTCAGCGATCAATTTTAGTAATATACCACTTCCTGTCACCTTTACAATCACCGGCCGCGGTATCATGGGCGGCGATATCCTGGATGAGCTGACACTCGATGAAGCAACAGGCATCCTTTCCGGTGTGCCTACGACGGAAGATGAGTACAATTTTGAGTTCACTGCCTGGAACAGTTCGGATGTGGTTCCCGAAGGAAACGTTACCATCCGCATTAAAAATTTTTCGATCACTACCGATTTCCTGCCTCCGGCCTGTTCCGGCGAAGCCTACAGCGCGGTCATCACGATCTGCGGCGGTTCGGGGAGTTTTCTCTATGAAATCGAAGGCGACCCCCCTCCCCATTTTCCTGTTTTAGGCGTAACCGGCGAGACCTCCTCACGACACAACACCCTGATTGGAATCCCACCTACTGCCGATACTTATAGTTTTATCCTGCGGGTGACGGATTCAGACGGTGAGTACGACAGGAAGCCCTTCACCATAACTGTCTCCGATGATACAAGAATTATCAGCCCGCAGGGCCTACCCATGGCGGTAGAAGGGGAGACCTATGAAAGTTACACCCTGCAAGCCTGCGGCGGCTCCTTACCGTACAACTGGACCTGTTCCTCCGATGATCTACCAGTCGGCATGAACCTCTCGGAAGCCGGTGTTCTCTGGGGCGAACCCGGAGCCGGCACCGGGGGAGCCTATAGAATATGGATCCACCTTCGCGACAGCGACGATTCCGAAGACCAGGGTATCATTAAAAGTTTTTATCTAACCGTTGCCGGTTCACGGTTAACCGTTAGTCCCATAACTCCTCCTTCTCTTACGGAATGCGACCCGATTACTTCCTCACCAATAGCCCGGGCTTCCGGCGGCATGGGGGAAAAACATTGGGTAGTTAATTTACCCACGGGAATGGAAGGCTCAGCCAGGTTCACCCCCACCACCGCGGGTGACGTTTTAAATATGTCCTGGCTGCCGCAAATTGCCGGTCTATACACCTTCGATGTCCAGGTGCGCGACGCGACCCCGCGTGCCGTTGAAACCCCGGTGATTTTTAGGGTAAATGAAATCGAGGAGTCCGGTATCGAGATTGTCCGTGTCTTTCATGTGTATAGCGACCCGGACAATGAAATCTACTTAGACGAAAATAACAACGGCGCTCCCGACCCTTCCGATATCAGGTTCAAGATCGGTTTTCGAGTTACCGACGGCGCCTGCGCGGCAGCAGTGGAAAGCGGAGATGATCTTTTCTCAGCAGGTACGACAAATTTAAAGATCATTGGATTTTGCGATGAGGTAATGGGTCCAATCGTCTTTGAATATCTTGAAGATGGGCAATACCTGGCCCGGTTTGAAACACTGCCCTTCAGTGATATAATTGAGCGTACAGGCGGCATCACAGGAGAATCCCGGACTCTCAGGTTAAGAATAGAAGTAAATTGTACGGCCCTGAATGCCGACGGCATCCCTATTCGATATATCGCGAATACCGGCGAAGTCCGGGTTTTCAGGGAACGCCCGCTGCGGCCCTGACAGCGGATAAAAAATGGGTCGGCAAAATATTTATGAAAATAAAAAACCAGGAGGCAAAAAAAATGAGTCAAAATAAAAAATATGTTAAAGTGAAAGTGTCATTGATGGCAATATCACTATTCATCACAGCGGCAATTCCTCTTTTTTCAATCATCGACGTTGTCCACAATAAACAGGAAACCGATGGCCAGGCCATGGGAGTGGCTGTGCAGGGCCATTACAGCTACGTGGCAGATGGGACGGGGGGGCTTAAAATCATCAACATGAGCAACCCCCACGGTTTTTTAAACTATGGCAGGCTTCATATACCCGGTGGAAAAATCGAACAGGCAGCCGTGAGCGGCAGCCTGGTTGTCCTGACCGATACGGCTGCCTCTGCCGCCGGTCCTTTCGGGAGGGTGCATTTTGTCGATGTGCAGGATAAGATGCGTCCCCGGCTCATCGGGTCATTACCCCTGGGGGGAAATAAACCGCATACGGTCACCTCTTCTGGCAGGACGGCCTTTGTCGTGGAATACGGTGACGATCCCTCGGATTTCAGCGGCATCGAAGTCTTTACCTGTTACGGGACAAGCCCGCGAAGCACCCAGTTAACGGCGATTCCGGGTATCCGTGATATGGCCGTCTCAAGTAATTATATATTCGCCGTGACTTCCGGCAGTGTCATCGCCTACGAAAAAAAGCTTTCCGGTTTTAGCGCCACCGAAGCCGACAGGCTCGCCTTCCCGGCGGGAGCAAATATTAACAGTGTGGTTCTCTACTCGATCTATATGTTTGCCTTTGGCGACCAACTCTACGTGGTTGGACCGATTTTACCTGATTTCTCAATTGTGTTTCGCTGGGTACCCTTCCCTTTTCCCGGCGGTATATTTTTGGACATTATTGCGGCAGCGCCTTTAGAATTATCTATCATTAACCGGGCCGATATTCCGGGAGACCGGGTAAGCCGTCGGGTAGACGCGACAATCCCCGAACTCGGTGGCGGTGTTACCACGGCGCCCTTAGTTTATATTCTTCTGACAACCAGGAATTGTTACGGGATGTACACATTTAACTACGATACCCGCGACATGGCGCCCTTCCACATACTCTACCGGGATTCAACCGCCCCGGCTATCCTGTTCGACATCCATGCTGCCACCGATGGGAAAATCACTATTTTCGATGCGGTATTCCCGCAGCATTTCAGTCCCGGTTTTTTCGAAGGCGGACTGATGGGGCTCGGCGCAATCGGCAGTTCCGGCCTGGGATATATTTACTTAGAGTAATGGAGCTAAAAAATTAAATTTTTAACGTTTCTCCTCTTTACAAGTTGAATATTTTAAGATACAATTTGAAATATGCATAGTTTATAACTCTCTTGTTTAAGGAGGAAATAATGGCACAAACATTTGTCGAAAAATTGATGAGCAAAAAAGCCGGGAAAGAGGTATACTCCGGCGCGATTGTTTCCATCGAACCTGATTACGTGATGAGCCACGATAATGCCGCCGCCATTTCCAATACATTTAAGAAAATAGGGGTCGGCAAAGTGAAATACCCGGAACGGGTGGTTATTATCCTGGACCACGAGGTACCGGCTCCGAAAGAATCATCGGCCACCAACCATAAAGAAATCCGCCAATTTGTGCAAGAACAGGGAATCGAACATTTTTATGATATCAATAAGGGCATCTGCCACCAGGTTTTTGTGGAAGAGGGCTTTGCCATGCCCGGAAAATTGATCGTGGGCTCCGACTCCCATACCACCACCTACGGCGCGTTGGGCGCCATGTCGGCCGGGATCGGTCGCTCCGAGGTGGCGGCAATCTGGGCCACCGGAGAATTGTGGTTCCAGGTTCCGGAGACCCTTAAGATCATCATCAACGGGGAAATGCCCCGGTACATTTCCCCCAAAGATATCGTTTTAACCATCATCGGGCAAATTAGGGCCGACGGAGCGGATTACAAATCAGTGGAATTTACCGGCGAAACCGTTTTGTTTATGGATATCGCTGAACGAATGGTGTTAACCAATATGGCTGCGGAAATGGGGGCAAAAAACGGTTATGTGCCGCCCGACCATGTCACCTTCGACTACATTAGAGGACGGGCAAAAGCCGAATTCGATCCCCTCTATTCAGATGAAGACGCGACCTTTTTCCAGGTACTGGAATTTGATATATCGAAGATTTCCCCTGCCGTGGCAAAACCCCACACCGTGGATAATTACTGCCCCATCGAAGAAGTCGCCGGCACAAAGATCGACCAGGCCTTAATCGGCACCTGTACCAACGGCAGGATCAGCGACTTAGAAGCGGCGGCAAAAATTTTACAGGGCAAAAAAGTAAAAGCCAGGACCCTAGTTATTCCGGCGTCCTGGGAAATTTATAGAGAAGCGTTGAAAAAGGGGTATATCGAAACCTTCATCGATGCCGGGACCCTTGTTTTGAACCCGGGCTGCGGCCCCTGCCTTGGTGCCCACTTAGGGGTAATGGCGCCGGGAGAGGTTACCTTTTCCACCGCCAATCGAAACTTTAAAGGCAGGATGGGCTGCCGTGAAGCGGACATTTACTTAGGCTCTCCTCTTTCGGTGGCGGCTTCAGCCATTACCGGGGAGATAACCCATCCGGGGAGGTTCTTATGATCGGCAAATTCACAGGAAAAGCCTGGAAATATGGAGACAATATCAATACGGATGTCATTTTCCCGGGCAAATATACTTACCAGAAGATGGAACCGGAAGAAATGGCTAAACATGCCCTGGAAGACCTTGACCCGGAGTTCACCTCGAAAGTGAAACAGGGGGATATCCTGGTGGCCGGGAAAAATTTCGGCATGGGCTCCTCCAGGGAACAGGCAGCCACCGCCGTCAAATACGCCGGGATCCGGGTTGTCATTGCCAGGTCATTTGCCAGGATCTACTTTCGCAACGCCATCAATGCCGGTATGCCGGCCATCAAATCGCCGGAAGCCGTGGATGCCATCGAAAACGGCGAAGAGGTCACTGTGGATATGGCGAAGGGAGAAATTATCACGAATAAGGGTACTTTTACCTTTCCCCCCTACCCCGAAACGGTGATGAAAATCCTGGAAAATAACGGCTTGATAAATTTCATAAAGTCGATAATACAAACTTAAGCGATAAGATAATCTAAATACTGAAATATACAAAGGAGAAATCAACATGAAAAAAACTATAATAACAATGCCGGGAGACGGCATCGGGAAAACGGTCTTACCTGAAGCGATCAGGGTCTTGGACGCGGCCGGTTTTTCAGCCGATTATGTGCACGCGGATATCGGTTGGGAATTCTGGTGCGCCGAGGGTAATCCCCTACCCCAACGCACATTGGATTTGTTACAGGAACACAAGATCAGTCTTTTTGGAGCCATTACCTCCAAACCGAAAACAGAAGCGGCAAAAGAATTGGCGCCGGAACTCCATGATAAAGGATACGTCTATTACAGCCCCATTGTCGGGCTGCGCCAGCATTTTAATTTAGATATATGCTTGCGCCCCTGCAAATCCTTTATAGGTAATCCGCTCAATTTCATCAGGAGAGGACCTGGTGGTAAGATCGAAGAACCGGAAGTGGATGTGGTAATATTCAGGCAAAATACCGAAGGATTGTACGGTGGTGTGGAGTGGACCAATCCACCCGACAATGTTTACGCGGCATTAAATTCCCATCCCAAGTTTAAAGGTTTCGCAAACACTCCAAAAGAAGAATTGGCCGTTTCCACCCGCATTTTCACAAAGAGAGCAACCGAACGAATCGTGAGAGCGGCCTTTGAACATGCTAAAAGATTCGGATATAAATCGGTAACGGTTTGCGAGAAACCCAACGTCATCCGGGAAACCTCCGGCATGATGCTGCATATATGCAAAGAGGTGGCCAAAGAATACCGGGGCATCGAACTCCGGAACACCAATATCGATGCCCAGATGATGTGGCTCACCAAGAACCCGGAGACCTACGGTGTACTTGTCAGCGGCAACATGTTCGGCGATATCGTCTCCGACGGTTTTGCCGGCCTGATCGGCGGTCTTGGTTTTGCCTGCTCCGCCAACATCGGGGAAGAGGTAGCCATCTTCGAGCCCACTCACGGCTCCGCACCCAAGTATGCAGAATACGAAACCTCTATTGTCAATCCCATTGCCATGGTATTATCCGCCTGCATGATGCTGGACCATATCGGTGAAACGGAGAAAGCTTCCCGGATTCGCCAGGCCATTGCCCGGGTAGTCGAAGAAGGAAACGTACAAGCTTACGATATGTTAAAACTGCGGGGCACCCCGGAAGTCAGCAACCAGGGAGCCGCTTCCACCAAACAGATGACCGACGCCATCATCCGGGCCTTAAAATAAAACTTTATAAAACGTCAATTTCAAGATTCGCAGGAGGTTTTTTGATGAAACGTAATGCTATTTTCTGTTTTATACTTTTACTCGTTTTTGTAGGTTCACTTTCTCTTTTGTCCGACGAGGGGATGTTACCTCTGAGTGAGCTTCATAAACTGGATCTGAAATCAAAAGGACTGGAAATCGATGCCGGCAAGGTATACAATCCCAATAGTGTCAGCCTGATCGACGGGATTATTAACTTGAGCGGCTGCACCGCCTCCTTTGTGTCGAGCGACGGATTGATATTAACCAATTACCACTGCGCCTTTCGGGCTATCCAGTCCGTAACTACAAAAAAAAACGATTTCTTCCTGACAGGCTTCCGGGCTAAAAACCACTCCGGTGAACTCCAGGCTAAAGGGTACAGCGTTCGTATCACCGAATCCTACCGGGATGTCTCGAAGGAGGTTCTGAGCGCGGTAAAAAAGAATATGAACCACGCCGACCGCACAAAGGCAATCGAAAAAAAGATCAAAAAAATCGAACTTAGGGACGAAAAGAAACACCCGGGAAAACGGGCCGAGGTTGCCGAGATGTTTATCGGAAAAACCTATGTGCTGTTTCTGTACACCTATATTAAAGATGTGCGCTTAGTCTACGCGCCGCCCCGTTCTATCGGCGAATTCGGCGGGGAGATCGACAACTGGATGTGGCCCCGGCACACCGGCGATTTCGCTTTCTTGAGGGCTTACGTGGCACCCAACGGTTCCATGGCCGACTATGCCCCCGGCAACGTACCCTATCACCCGAAAAAACATCTTACCATCGCTCCGGAAGGGATTAAAGCCGGAGATTTTGTCTTTATTTTAGGTTATCCGGGCCGTACCAACCGGCACCGCACCTCCCATTTTATCTCTTATGAAGAAGAGGTAAAAAAACCCTATGTGATCGACCTGTACGGAAAATTTATCTCTATATTGGAAGAAATGAGTGAGAAAGACCGCACCCTGGCCATCAAGCTTGCGCCCCGCATCGGCGGCTTATGGAACAC
>JAGLQA010000317.1 GCA_023137075.1 Candidatus Aminicenantota bacterium | reverse complement strand
CGATCTGCTCTTAAAGTAAAATCGATCATTAGATTTGACAATGTAAACAATAAATAATACAATTGAATATGAGGTGTCTTATAGAAACCATGGTGACTGATAAGACAAAAAAAATGCAGCCTTCGAAAGTTAGAGAATTTATCAGGGAAAATAGCCCTTTATTTTGGTACATAAAAGAAGATGCTAAGGAAAGCATAAGCCTTGAGTTTTTGGTTGAAAACATATTACATTACGGCAATGAAAAGAGCGTAAAAAGGCTTTTCGATTTAGTGGGAATCAAAAAAGTAGCTGATATATTTTACAAACAGATAACCGGCAAACGAGTCAACTATCCACCCAGAACCGTCCATTTTTTCGATCTATATTTCAGAAAACATGTATAAGGAAGTATTATCAAAAGAACAACTTGAGTTACTCCCTTTAATTAAATTATTCTCCAGGGAATTCTATCTTGTTGGGGGAACGGCTCTTGCCCTGCATATCGGTCATCGTCGTTCGATTGATTTCGATCTTTTCACAAATAAAAACCTTAGAAGAAGAAGCATAAAAAGAAAAATTGAAAACAGCAAATTTCCGGTTCAAGATATTTTATATGAAAACCATGAACAGATGCATTTAATCGTAAATTCGGTAAAGATGACATTCTTTAACTTCTCCACGGATATTAGACACCCCTTAGATTTTGAAGGTATTATTAGAATCCCGGCACTTTTGGACCTGGCGGCAATGAAAGCCTATGCACTTGGAGGGAGAGCAAAATGGAAAGATTACGTTGACCTATATTTCATCATGAAAGATTATTATACCTTGAAAGAGATTTCAAAAAAAGCTAAAGAAATTTTTCAGGCTTTTTTTAATGAGAAGCTCTTTCGTGAACAATTATCATACTTCAAAGATATTGATTACAGCGAAAAATTAGAATATTTACGGGAAGAGGTTAAGGATGAGGAGATCAAGGAATTTTTAATAGAAAAAGCAGTGGTGCCTTTCGAATAAGAAAAAAGCCACAGTGTGGTTTACTTTATTTCAGGGTAGAGCAGGGCATTCAGGAGGAACTTGTAAGTACCGTGGGATTGGGCCCGGTGCTGACAGCGGAAACCTACCAGGATGATGTGCCCTTTTTTATACGCGACATCGATTAAGGCGGACCGGCGAGCAATGGTTCCTTCTCCTAAGAGCCAACCGCTTAATAAGATATCTTTTCCCGGGTAACTGGCAACCACGGTGCGATTCCATTCGCCGCGGGGTACCCACGACCTGAAAGCCGGACTCCGTGAGAACACCACCCCGGCCTCCGTGGGCATACCGTAACCGATGGGGGTTTTATTGTTCACCTTAACCTTCAAGATCGAAGTAGGGCAGAAGAATTTATCCCGCTTCACATTCTCTAAGGCATTGCTGACCGGTACGCTAAAATCTTTTAATACCAGGCCGGTGGCGCTGTTAAGGGTTACCAGGATTCCGCCTTTTGCCACAAAATCCTTCAAAGCTTCGACGCCCCCTTTACCGATGCCGCCATCGTATTCCGGCGGCATGGGCGTGAACCACCGGGCCCAGCGTGACCCGGGAGACGGTTTGCCCGACTTGATTATCTCCGGCATCTCATCGGCGAACACGATGACATCATAATTCTTTCGCAGATCGGCTTTCCCTTTTTTCGGCCCTTTGAAATCCCGGTTATGCAGGGTTTTATAGGGGACACCAAAATCATCGAGCACATAGCGGGTCCACCCTTCATCCATACTGGATCTCCAGGATTGATAGAGGGCAAAGCGGGATTTTTTTACCCGGGATTTTGGAATATCGCCAATATCGTCAAGTTCAAGGGCATTAGTATGCCAATTTTTTAACAGGCCGGCCAGGGCTTTCCGAACAGCGGGTGTATGCTTGATGATAAAACTCCCGGCACAGAAGTGCCGTTTATCTTTGATAAAACAATCTGTTGTGCGATAGATCTCGGCCTTGTGCTTGATAAGGCCGAATACCACCGCATAGGAAGCATTCTGCCTGGTGTCTAAAATGATATAAGGCGCCGATTTTCCGGGAACTTTTACTTCCGGCACGGGTAACACCTCCAATTTATCCATTTCAACCTTGAAGGACCGTTCAACCCGCTCGCAGGCCACCCCCATCTGCAGGGGCAAGGTCCAGCCGGCATTGTCATAGGGAGGTTCTGGTGGGCCACCGGGATATTGGCGCATGTCCGGGTATTCTTGCTTTTCCAGCAGCGCCTGGGCATAGGGCCGGTAGGGCTGGGACAGCTTCACCACAAAAGAACCCGATTTATAAAATTTACCGTCGGCAATGAAATCTTTCTTGGCCTGGTGGATTTCGACACCGCCTAATTTTAATATTTCCAGCATCTTCAGGGCGGTGGGATAATCCCGCTGCTTTTCCGGGATGACAAAGGCAAAGGGTTGACCCTTACCTTGTTTTTCAATGCCATCTTTGCACATAGTGTAGAAGTTATAGAGAAAATCTTCTTTATGTAAAAAAGCCGTTTTTATCAGACTCATCGAAAAAACCAGCTCGTAGTCGACTAAGTCCCGAAGTCTCCACCAACCGCCCGGCCAGGGATCGGGAAAATTGATACGTTTTTCCACATAGGAATCCGATACTTCCGTCGGGTCGATGTAGATGGGTGAGGCGGTTCCTACCGAGGCCATCTCGCTGAGCAGGCCAATGGAATTGTGCAGCCAGGAGGTGTCGTCGCAGGCGCCGATCCACCAACCGGTAAAACTCCGGTCATAAACCACGCCTTTATAATCGTTCATTTGCAGGTCATAAGCCATATTGACACCGCAAAGGGCCACACCGCGCCAAACTAAAGGATGAACCGTAGGGATTGGGGGATCCATGAAGGGGGGCAAAAAGAGCCGTGCGCCGGTGGATCCCATCTGGTGTTCATCGATATGAATCTGGGGAATCCAATCGTGATAGAGGACTTTGGAAACCGCCCGCGTTTCCGGCAGGTTAAACATGAACCAGTCGCGGTTGTTATCATGACCGGCATAGTGGTGATACAACCAGGGCATACGGCCGCCCTCGAATTTGGTGCCCACCCACTTGCGGTACCATTCGGTTACCATTTGTTCACCATCCGGGTTGATGGTCGGAGCCAACAGCAGGATGACGTCATCCAACACCTTTTCGCTGTCAAAGGGTGTTTTTCCGGTAACTAAATTATAGGCCAGTTCCAGGGACATTTGCGAGGCGGCGATCTCCGTGGCATGCAGGCTGCAGGTAATCAAAACAATCACCTTTCCCTTGCGTGCCAGTTTTTTTGCCTCTTCCGGGGTCAAGTTCCGGGCGTCCCGTAATTTTTTGGCGATGGAGCGGTACACATCGAGTTGATCCATGTTTGCGGCCGAGGTAATTACAGCCATAATCATCGGTTTACCAAGGGTGGTTTTACCGATGGTCAGAATCTTGATCTTATCCGATTCCGAATCCAATTTGTCAAAATAAGCCCGGATCTGGCCATAGTCGGCCAATTTGCGGTCCGCGCCTACTTTGTGACCTAAGAATTCCTCGGGAGAGGTCTGGGAATACAGGGTAAATTGGATCAAACACAATACCAATAGACTGGCAAAGATAAATTTTTTATTCATTTAACGCTCCTTAATTCGTTTTTATTCATTTTCTTTTAAGACCTGATGATTCATTATACCATAAAGAAAGCGTCTTTTTCAAAATAATTTTGATTGAAAAATAAAGATAGGTATGGTATAAAAAATGCGGGTGATAAACCATGAAAGAAGCATTGAAAAAATATCTTAAACAGAAAATCGTGATTGATACCCGCTCTTCCTGGGTTTACCTCGGTCTCCTGGAAAGGGTCCTGGAGGGAGCGGTGGAGTTGTCGGATGTTGATGTGCATGAAAACAGGGATACGTCAACGACAAAAGAGGTTTACGTCTTAGAGAGCAGCAAGGCCGGTGTTATACCCAACCGAAATAAGGTTTACATAAACCTGGATTACATCGTCAGTTTCTCACTCCTCTCCGATGTCAAGAACTTTTAAATACAATTTGAGCGAAGCGGGGGGCGTTCTACTCGAAGAGATTAAGTAGGCCGGTGGTTATAAAGGGGAGATAGGTGATCAGCAGAACCGAAATTAACTGGATGATAAAGAAGGGCAGGACATCCCTGTAAATTTT
>JAGLQA010000316.1 GCA_023137075.1 Candidatus Aminicenantota bacterium | reverse complement strand
ACCATAATAGCGGAAAATATATCCATCAAGCAGCCGGTGATTAATAAGGCAATATTCAGGAGTAAAAGGAAAATATATTTAGAACTGATGTTGGCCTGGACCCATTCGGTTAATTTCATGGGAATTTCCGTATCGATGATGTAATACGACAGTCCTTGTGCTAAAGCAAGTATGATAAGAACACCGCCGATGATAGGGATCCCTTTTAAGACAACACCGGGTAAATCTCTGACTTTTATATCTCTATGGATAATGACTTCTGCAATAAGAGTGTAAATGACAGCGATTGCCGAACTCTCAACCAGGGTGGTCAGACCACCGAAAAAACTGACCAATATCACAACCGGCAAAAGAATTTCCCATATCGATTCCCTAAAAGCGGATAGGGCCTCTTTTAACTTGAAAGGCTCCCGGACCACATTTGTTTTCCCGGCATAGATTGCCACAAATACGGATAAGGCCAGGACCATCACAATCCCGGGCCCGATACCGCCGACAAACATACTTTTAATACTCACCCCGGCAGCCACACCGTAGATGATAATCGGTAAACTGGGCGGGAAGAGCAGGCCGATACTGCCGGATGCCGTTAACAGACCGTAGCTGAAGCGCTTCTTATATTTACCTTTTACCAGAACATAAGATAAAAGTGCGCCTAAGGCAAGGATGGTGACGCCGGAAGCGCCGGTAAAAGTGGTAAAAAAAGTGCAAACCAGGATGGCCATAATCGCCAGCCCGCCGGGGAACCAGGCAAACAAAGATTTAAACAACCTGACCAATCTTTCCCCGGCCTTACTCTCGGAAAGAATGAATCCGGCAACCGTAAATAAAGGAATAGCGGGGATCATATGCCTGATGAGCATAGAATAAGCTTCGTTCGGGACTACTTCCAGGGGTTCCCCTGTCCGGGCAAAGAGAATATAGCCGATACCGCCAAGGACAATAAAAAGACGCTGGCCGAACACGGCAGACAGGATCAGGAGGATGATAACCGGCAAAGCGATATATGCATAGGTGGAGGTAAAAAATTCCCGCACAGGTTCAAAAAATTCGGGGCCCTCCTCAAAGAAATAGAGAAAAATATTAGTGACGGGTTCAAAAGCCAAAAGAGAGCCGAAAAGAACTCCTACAGAAGCCAATAGTCTTCCTTTGTTTCTACCCGGGGCCGCTAAAATAAAACGAACGATCATAACCGAAAATCCCACGAACATAACCAGGGCGACCAACCGGATCGGGAAAATGCCGAGCTTTTTCCCGGGCGCGAAGGCTGTCAGGGCGAAAGACAAAGACGCAAGGGCAAACGCAGTAGTAAACGCCGCCGCGATAAAGGCGTTGGCAATGTCGATCACTGTTTTGGCCGGCCCTTTGATTCTTAAATCCAAAGCTAAGGACAGGTGTCTCTTCTCTCGTGCCGTAATCATGGCGCCTACAAAGGTAACAATAAGAACTAAGTGGTTCGTGTATACGGTGGAGTTGGTCACACCGGTGTGGAAAAATTTGCGGGCCACAACCTCCAGGGTGGGAAAAAGAGCTAAAAGGAAGATAGCCGTAACGGCAAACAGGTTTTCAAATTTATGCAGAGTTGCTAAAGAGAAAAGGTTTTTAATTTTCATCCAATTTACGGTATTCATTCAAGTGCCGGACAATCCGGTCATATATTTCTTTTGAAAAGGCTTTGCCAACGAGAACGTCCATGCCTTTCGCGGAAGCAGCCTTCCACTCTTCTACTGCGTCGGCAGGTACCTGGTTAATCACCAGGTCATTTTTTTTCATTGTGTTTATCGCATCTTGCTCAAGCCGGATAATTTCACTGTACAACTCATCGGAGATTTTTTTCGCCACATCCATCATTTGTTTTTTATTTTTTTCCGGGATTCTTTTCCAGATTCTTTCAGTGAGCACAATACCGCCTAACAGGGGAGCGATCTTGAGGGCGCACATGTTGGGAGCCTGGGCGAAGTATTGGCCGGAAGCAGCGATTAAGGGCGGCATATAACAGGCGTCTACCATCCCGCTTTGCAGGGCCATCATCAGGTCTTTAAGATCATTGGGTACCACATGGTACCCCGCTTTTTTCCAGGCCTGTTCCATCTTAGGCATTCCCCGCGTAAAAGAAATCTTGTGTTTCTTCAAATCCTTCGGGTAAACGACCTTTTTTTTTGTGAAAAAATTAATCCACCCGGTTAATGACCAGATAACGACTTTAAACCCTTTTTTTTCGATACCTTTCTCAAGCAGCGGTTTCATTTTTTCTAAAACATACTCGAGTTCCTTTTCCGTCGTAATGAGTAACGGGGTATTCAATACGTAGGCATCCTGGTAAATGCGGGTGATCCCCATATTGGTTAATGCTGCTCCACCCAATTTCCCGATACGCATTTTCCGGATCATATCGGCTTCGTCACCGACTGTTCCCCCGGAGTATACTTTGAATTGAACTTTCCCTCCACTTATTTTTTTCCATTCACGGCCCATCTTTTTTATGGCTTTATCCCAGGGGGAATTGGCCGGCGCGATACTGCCGATCTTGATTATTGTCGAATAAAGGGAGCTCGTTAAAATAAACAGGCATACCAGTAATAATAATGTATTTTTTTTAGTTTTCATTTGCTGTCCTCCGCTTCGTCTTCGTCGTCTAAGAGAAAATAATCCCCAATATGATCCAGTAACCAGAGGGCTTTCCTTCGGTTCAAGGTGTTTATTAGCCGGTTATCCGGGTCGGCCTCGGGATCGATTTCCAGTACTTTTTTTAAGAGTTTTGAGAATTCCTCGTGATCCTGATTCTTTACGGATACGGTGGTTGCCAGGGAGATATAGGATGAACCGGACTTTCCTTGTGAAAGTTTTTCCGCTTTTTCAAAATGTTCCCGGGCTAATTTAAGGTTCCCACCCATATATTCCGGCAGGGAACCGTAATACAAAATAAAAAAATCATGGATGGCGCCGTCCCCATAATTCGGATTCAATACCATGACCTTATCCATTAAGGCGGCAGCCCGCGGCAGCGTTATCCCTATCTCCATATCGAATGGGTCGATGGAAAACGCTCCCATCCACCCGGCCCCGGCCCAATACAAAAGCTCGATATCGTCATGTTTCATGGGCCTGACTGCTTCTTTATATTTTTTTCCATGTATTTGCTTTAAAAAACCGGGGTGTTTCTTATCTAAAGCCTTCAATAAGATATCTCTACCTCTGATGAATAAATTTTTTGCCCGTTTCAATAAAAATTCCTGCTCTTCATACTCATCTTCCGTTAACATCCCGGCCGGCGTTTGTAAAAAAGCATTGGCATACATCACGTAAAGACTGCCGGTTACCAACTGCAGCCCCCGGTGATTGGGCGCCGATACTAACAAGGATTCATACATTTTGATGGCAAAAGGCAGGGCATCCCCTACCAGCTCGGGATCGTTGTCACCGGTAAAAACCGTGCTGCCTCCCGGCGCAGTCAGGGCATTGGCTACCTGTTTTATTGCCATTTTTTTGATGGAGCATGAGGATGAACCCCCAACTATAAATAACACGGTAATCATTAAAACAAGATATTTTTGTGTCTTCATAGGCGTTTCTCCCAGGTTATTATGTCAACATCGTTCGTCATTAATGAAACTCTCTCATTTCTTTACTGATAAATGAGCAGATTAAAACGATTATATCACATTTTCTTCTCATTGTATAATTAAAAAAACATGAATTTTTTTATTAAAATACGCCGCCGCAGGGTGCACAAAAAAACCGGCTCTAGGGCAGGCCCACTACCTGCATATTCCGGGGATATTCGATGGAAAATTCGTAAACAATACTCTTTTTTTCCTTATCCGGCAGGGTGATTTCCCACTTAATCCGGTTCATGCCGTCCTTTTCAGCGACTTTCGGTCTGGCACCTTCAAATTTTACCTTGATATCCTCGTGCCGGGGCAGCGGTACCTGGTCGCGCACAAATATCCGTTGTTCCTTTCCGGTATGGTTTTCCAGCTTGATCTCATAGGCGTAATTGATGCGCCGTTTATCAGCTAGCAGCTTTTTGTCCACTTCACGGCTCACTAACTTACGCTCCACCCGGATGCGTTCATCCGTGCCGGCATAAATTTTGACTTTTGCCCCGGGAGCCACTAATTTTAAAGAAGCATTGCCGATATAATCTTCATTTTCAAAAACCTGGGCCAGGCCAGGCAAAAGCATCAATTCGCTGTTATTTACGGCCTTTACCCTACGATAGGCACTACACTCTTTCCGGGGAGCGGTGACAAAATCGGTTCCAGGTGTTAATTCTAAGTGTGCGATCATGGCCTTGTGAGGTGAACCGCCACCCGGGATGTAAACCTTATTTCCGAGGGTGTAAGTGACGGAAGCGCCGCTGCGCTCGACTGCGGCAGTAGCATAAAGCGCCTCCTCTATTTCCGGCTCGGCCTCTTCCGGAGCCTCTGCCATCATAGCGGCGCCCGCCATGCCATCCCCTGCTTCACCATAAGAAGGCGCCGGTCTTGCGGCCGCTTGCGCCCTCCTCTTAATGGGCGGGGCTGCCACGGGGATAACGAGGGGAGAGATGTACCAGGGGTCTAATTCGGGTACTTGCATTCCCGAGGCCGGCGGAACCGTCGATAGCACCAGTTTTACGTCGTCCCAATCTTCACCGGTTTTTTGATTCACCTGGCCCAGGTAATGGATCTCCATTTTTTCGTCCCACAGGCGTATATCGTAGATCGGTTTCCAGGTCACACCCGGCATTGTGTACAACAATTCGATTTCCAATTCCCCTTCCCCGGTGACATCGGTTTCGATAACCGCCGAATAGCGCTGCGCCGGTTTTAAATCCTGTACCTGTTTTAACTCGTTTTTCAGTTTTTCGATTTCCCGGCTTAATTCGCGGCGTTCGATCTCGTTCTGTCTTAATTTCGCCTGGGCAGCCATCCTCTTTTCGGTCAGGAAATCGATGATTTTCCCGTGAGACTCGGGAGTGGCGCTGCCCTTTGCCAGGCTGACCGCGTAGGTTTTTGCCGAGTCGGCCACACCGTCGATATGTTTGACCTGCCCATTCAGGGACTCGCTGTTATCGACAAGTACCTGTTCCTTATCTTCCAATTGCCGGATTAAATCGGTCAATTCTTTTGCTTTTCCCGGGGGAACATCTTTAAAAAAGACCCTCCTTAGATCCACGCCTAAAATGCGCGCCCGGGCGGTTCCCACTGCTTTTGCCCTTACCGAGTCGGGAAGCAGCGTGACGGGCAGACCGGTAATTGTTAAATAATGGCTGCCCACGGCCAGGGACACACATCCTTTCCGGCAGATGCGGGCCCGGTCCACATAAACCGTAACCTCTTTGACAGTCGTTTCAATTTCGTACATTCAAAACTCCTAATGATATTATTGTATAAAAGTTCCGGAATATTTTCAACATAAAATGAAAACAAACTTCCGGGAGACGGGATGAGAGTATGTTTA
>JAGLQA010000315.1 GCA_023137075.1 Candidatus Aminicenantota bacterium | reverse complement strand
CGGCATAGGCCTGGTATTTTCCGCCGGTTACCGACCAGTTTCCGGAGGAGTAGGGATTCCATTTCCAGAGTATCGAAGATGTGGCGTCGGTGTTAAAATATTCTCGCAAACCTTTGGTAAGGGTTCTGTTGATAGTTTCCGTATCGCCCACTGCGACGTTCTTTGAGGTGCTGTATTGAATGTAACCCACTTTCCTGAGCATTACCGTATGGTTACCACCGGTGGTAAAGGTGAAGGTATGGTTGGTGGTCTCACCGGAATTGGTGCCGTCCAAAATTATCTGCGCGCCGGTGGGATTGGAGTTAACGATGAGGGTGGCGACCTCGGTGGCGGTTGCGGTGAGCGCTTTGTTCTTGTCCATGGTAATAGTACCGCTGGCTGCAACATCCAGGCCGTCTACTTTCACGATTAAGTCGGCATACCCGCTCTGCAGGCTGTAATTGTAACTAACGGTATCGCCTTTCTTATGAGTAGAAGTACCGGTGGCCGGGTTTCCGGTCACACCTTCGCCCACGGTTACGGTTAAATCGTATTTCTTCGTTTTGAAAACTAAGAAATACAAAACCACTCCAACGACGACAAGACCGCCGACCACTAACAGCCAGGGAAATTTTTTCTTTTTGTGGCCCGGGTAACCTTCATCTTCGATCACATTGGCGTCATCCCTGGAATAATACTCATCCACTTCTGCTTCGGACTCCGCTTCCACTTTACCTTTGGTTTCCTGTTCCAAAACTTTTTCACCGGTTTTCTCCACCCTTTCCTGTGCAAGATGGGCAGGGAAGCAAAAAACGGATACAAAAGCGATCATAACAAAAACGGAAATAATTTTCCGTGAAAATAATCTTTTCATGTTACCTCCTTTAGTTAAAATTTTATTTTTTGTTTTTTAATTGCCTGCTTCAAGGTATACGTAATCGAAAAACAACTGCGTGTCCTGGCCGCCGCAGTCACCGCCGATCATTATATAACCCGGGTTGTGCGCCTTATCGGTAAAAGAAAATGTCTTTATGTTGTTGAGGAAATAGGTATAGGTGTTGGCCTGCCTGACAATTTTTATCGAATTATCTCTGCCTAAACCCGGGTTTACAGTCGAGCTTTTCCCCCAATCTCCTAAGGCCTTAATACCGCCGCTGGCGGTATCGATATTGTAATTGGTCATTCTCCAGAAGGATACAAAACCGTTGGTCGTATAGTTAAACAGGTAACCATTCACAACTCCGGGATTGGCGCCGGTTATTAAAGCGATCCCGTTTGACCGGTCGCCTCTTCCGACTGTGCGCTTCATCTTGATGTGCAGCGTATATTTTGAAGAGGCAAAATTGAAATTGTAGATGCTGTAGTTCCAGTTATTCAACCTGGCAGTGGCGGTGTATTGGCCGTTCGTTATCACCCATTTGCCGGCCGGGTTGTCCTGCCACTGCCAGAGTATCGAGGATTCGGCGCCGGCGTTAAAATCTTCATGTAAACCCTTTTCAAGATCTTGACTAAGGGTTTTGGTTTTATCAAATTCCGCATTTATCGTGGTCGCGTATTCTTTATACCCGATTTTCCTGAGTAAGAATTCATGAATCCCGGCCGTAGGGAGGTTGAAGGTAAAGTTGGTCATCTGTGTGCTGTCCATACCGTCCACGTAAATGGTTGCACCCTCGGGGTTGGAATTAACCGTTACCGCAGCCTGCTTCGCCATTGTTACGGTGAGGGTATGGTTGACGTTCATGGTTAGGGTTCCCTTATCAGGCACAGTTTTCCCGTCCAATTGTACGCCCGGGTTGGCCGAGCCTTCTTTTGCCGTGTAACTGTATCGAATCTTCTTTCCTTTCGGGTAGGTGTAGCTGCCGGTGCGGGGTGAGCCGGAAACGCCTTCCCCGATCTTAACTTTCAGTCTTTTTTTGCCGATCTTTTGAACAACGGTTCCCTTCGTCTTACTCCTGACTCCCTCGACCAGCTTCCTGAAAACCGCGTTTATCTCGTTTTTAGTGAAATTCCTGTCGTATTCGAAGACTTTTGTCAGGTTTTGTTTGACCTGCGGGTCCATTTCATCCACGTCGAAGTAAATCCGGGCCAGCAGGTAATAGGCCCCGGCAACCTTTGTTTTTTGATCGGGATTGGCTGCGTTGGCCCGTATGAAGTTGTTTAGAATATTAACCGCTTCTTCATACAGCATATCTTTGCTTAATTGTTCCGCTTTTTGCAGTTCATCTTGCGCAACGGCGGCATAACTAAAGCCCTGTCCCGACGTAAATAGTAAAATTGAGAAAAGTGCAGCACATGCTGTGGTTTTAAAAAAGGACGTCATCATTGATAGTACCTCCTTATAGAATTTATCGTTTTTTTAAAATCAACCTGGTGCGTAGTTTCCCGGCCTGGTAATCGATATTGAACCAGGAAACCCGGACCGGTTTGCCCCGCTTATCCTTCGGGGGAGTCAATTTCAAAGAAGAGATTTTCTTTATTATGAGATTTAATACATTTTCCCTTCGTCCCTCAGGCGTAACCTTCAACCCTTCGCTGGAGAGAATTTTTGCCGAGGTTTTTCCCTTTTCATTTACCGATATCTTGACATTCAGGTACCCGGTTACTTTTATTTTGACGGGAATAAATGGAATGACCAGTTTGCTTAGCTCGGTATTATACTCCCTGATCAGGTCTTTCTGCAGCTTGACGATCTTTACGGTTTGTATGGTTGGTATTTTTGTTCCCGGACCTACCGGCGTTTTGACCGGCTGCATATCCGTCTCCCCTGTTTTTATTTCCGGGCCGGTGGTTTCTCCCGGTAGTTTATCGGTTATTTTTTCGCCTTCCGATTCGGTTGTCTGGTTATCAACGCTGTCGTCTCCGGGTTTACCGCTGACTTCACCACTACCTGCTCTTTCAGTTTCCGTACCCTGGCTTTCACCGGCCTCTTCTCCGGTTATATCGCCTTCGGTTAATTCACCGGGTTGTTTATCCGTTAATCCCCTATCAGTTTCTGCCGGTGTGTCGTCCTCTACTTTTATTACCGGTGTCCCGGAACCGGTTTTTTGCGGGTTAAGGTCGATTTTTTCTTTCCCGGGGGGATTGGTTAATAAAAAGATGACGGCTGCCGCAATAATAGGAATCACAAATATGGCCGCGCGGAACCACTTTTTCGTCGGGCTTACCCGGTAGGATTCGGGTTCTTCTTCTATTTCCGCTTTCCGCACCACCTTCTTTTCGCGGCTTTTCTTTTCGCGCTCCAATTTTTGCTCTTTTTCGAGGTCGATAACAAGCAGTTCTTCCGTCTCATCAAAGGTTCCGGTTTTACCCGGCAGCATTCTTTCTTCAAACTTATTGTCGGCAAAGATCAACTCTTTGCCGTCTTCTTCTACCCTGGCTTTATAAAGACCGACCTCTGCCAATGACAATATATATTTTTTTACATCTTCCATTTATTGTCCTCTTTTAATTACCTTCCAATTCAAGGGTTCCTTTGAAATAGAGATCTCCTTTCACTTTATCCTTTTTCCGGGCGATTGCATTTTGGAGTTTTAAGAATTCGCTGTTTTTAAAGTTTAATAGTATGGAATCTTCGACAATCAGGGCCGCGTACAGGGTCGTGTTTTTTATAATCACTTTCTGGGGCGAAAAATTTTCGAATGTGATTTTGGCGCCGTGATAATTCCGTAATTCGATCTCTTTTTCCTGCTTATACGCGATGATTTCCTGGGCAAAGGTCTGACCGGCAGCCGCGAAGGGAATACTTATTTTAAAATAAAAATCAAAGGAAACCTTCTTGATGTCCGGTTTTTCTTCTTCCTGGATATCTTCGATAACCGTACCCGATAATTCGGTGCCTTTTTGGGAATCTATATCGAGTGTTTTAAACAAGGCTTTCCTGAAATCATCCACCGATTTATACCGCTCTTTGATCTCTCTTTTCACCGCTTTCCTGAGAATTTCAATCAAATCGTCACTTATGTATTTCGGCCCTTCGGTCAACAGGAAATCCTTTTCAAAATTAAAAGCCGCCATGTGGGTAATATTTTCTTCACCCACAATGTTTGACCAGAGATTTCCCATTAATATTTCCGTTACAATGATTCCTAAGCTGTATAAATCGATGCGGAAGTCATACCGGTTGGCTTCACTGAACCGGGCCGGATCCAGGTATGCCGAATGTCCTACTATTTTGGAAGATTTGTTCGTGCTCTTGAGCCGGTACAATTCTTTGGATGCGCCGAAGTCACCCAGGACATAGGATATTTTCCCACCCCGGTCAACGATAAAAATATTATCGGGGCTTAAATCACGGTGTACGACATTCAAGCTGTGAAGATGAGAAATGGAATTGACCGATTCTTTAATCATTTTCACTTTTTCTTCGTAGGGCAGGATTATCCGGTTTCCTTCGCTTTCCGACTTGATAAAACGAATGATCGATCCTTCGGCAAGCTCCATGATGTAAACGGAGAATTCAACCGTTTCTCCCAGGGAGAATACTTTTGAGATTCCTTTTTTGTAGATAAAAATGAAGGTTTCGTCCATGTAATCTAAAATCGTATCGATCTCATGTTCGAGGAATTTTTGCGACTCCTCGATATCCTCATCGCTGACCGCCTTATTGTTGGAGAATAGTTTGTCAAAGATCAGGGGAACCTTTATCGCGTAATACTTGTTCTTTAGTGAATCGAACACTTTGATGACGGTGGCAAAACCGCCTTTTCCCAAAGGATTTACGATGGTATAAGCCTGGTCATCGACCATAATTTCATGGGAGTAGATTTTATAGTTTGCACTGATGGATGAGGATTCGAAAACCAGCTCCTTCAACTCCTTACTGCTGCAGTAGATACATTTCCCCGGTTGGCTGCTCAAAATTCTCTGACAATTCATACATTGTCTCATATTTTCCCTCTTTTAGCCTTAAACACGTCTAACTCGCCGTACTATAATTATAATAAAAAAAAGTCACTAAGGGCGGTTTTTCCCGCCATGTAAAAACATAAAATCCGTACAAAAAAAATAAAGCGGTAATTTTTACCTCCTTGTACAAATGAAGGATAGTAAATTTAGGAAAAAAAATCAAGGGGTTTTGCCATTTTTTTTCATTTTTTTTAGATAACCCGGCAAAATCCCCGGTTAAAAACAGCAATTCTAATTTTGAAATTTAAATTACCGGAATATAATGATCAGAAACTTACCGCACGGACAAATTTTTCCGCTAACTCCAAAGGCTTAATCCTGTTAAGAGTTGTATTTATCTTCAGGAAAAACCCCTTTTTTATATTATCTGCCGGAGGAATATGTATATTCATTTTAAAGAGTTTTTTACTGAAGTCAGCAAAAAAGGAAACCGGGATAACCGGTTTCAGAAAGAAGACATTTGTTCCGTCTTTAAAAATTTTTACATTGAATTTACCGCTGTTTTCAAGAATTTGGGAAAAGTTTTTAAATACTTTCAATGCGGATATGTAGTCGCTTAGAAATCCCCGGGAATAATGGAGCGCTATAGTTGCGAAAGGCCACATCTGGGGCATCCCTCCACCGAACATTCTCCTCTCATGATAAAGTCCGGCAATGAATTTTTTGTCCCCTAACAGGATGGCGCCGGATGCGGCATTAAAATTTTTGTAAAGTGAAATATATACTGTATCGAACAAGGCGCAAATCTCAGCCG
>JAGLQA010000314.1 GCA_023137075.1 Candidatus Aminicenantota bacterium | reverse complement strand
TCTATAACCTGGCCGATACCTTCTGGTTGGGCAAGTTGGGTAGAAACGCATTGTCCGCCCCTATCATCTCCTTCCATATCCTCTTCTTTATTATCTCTATCGCCATCGGTTTCTCTATGGCCGGGACATCCTTAGTGGCCCAATATACGGGCGCGAAACAACAGGAAAAAGCAAACAAAATTACAGGCAATCTCCTGGTATACCTGGGGATTTTCTCGTTGATTATTACCGCCCTGGGTCTGACCTTCGACAAAGCGTTACTGACACTGCTGAAGACACCGGCCGAAGCCTTTGCGCCAACGCGCTCCTACTTCAGAATAATGGTAATGGGTATGCCTTTCGCTTTTCCCATATTTGTTTATCAATCGGTTATGAACGGCTACGGCGATACAAAATCACCACTCAAAATCGAATTTATATCCGCCCTGGTTAACTTAGCGCTGGATCCGGTCCTGATTTTCGGCTGGTTCGGCTTTCCGGCCCTGGGTGTGCCGGGAGCTGCCTTCACATCCGTAATCACGAGAGGTATTGCGTCGGCTATCGGGATTTACCTGCTCTTCTCGGGTAAAAAAGGAATCAAACTCAAACCGGCCCACCTGAAACCTGATTTTAAATTAACCCCTATGATGATAAAAATAGGAATCCCCGCCTCCATCGGTATGTCCGGCGCATCTTTAGGTTTCATGGTGTTAATGGGCTTCGTCAACCTTTTCGGCACCCCTGTGGTTTCCGCTTACGGTATTTCCACGCGAGTAATCCACTTTTTTACCATGCCGGCAATGGGTATTACATCCGCCGTCACCGCGATCGTGGGCCAAAACCTGGGCGCGAACAACCTGGAGAGAGCAAAAACAGCCGTGGTAAAAGGCATCTACCTGATGCTGGCAATTGTGATCCCGGCGGTGGTTTTTATGGTAATATTCGGTAAATCATTAACCATGTTCTTTATACCCCACGATCATTTGGTGCACCGATTAGGCCAGACCATGTTCTATATTATTTCTCCTTCCGTGCTTTTCTTCGGGCTATCTACGGTTTTGAACGGGGCATTCCAGGGATCCGGGTTTACGGTTCCGGTTATGGTAACCCACCTGTCGCGGATCTGGCTGTTCCGCATCCCCTTAGTCTATATCCTCTCTTCGATAATACTAAAAGGACCAGGCGATATTGAATCTTCGGTGGGAATATGGTGGGGCATGCTCTTTTCCAACTTTCTTGCCTTTGTAATGATTCTCCTCTGGTATTGGCGAGGCAAATGGGCGAAAGCCAGGATCAAACAGTAGTAACCTGAAATTCCCATTCCAAAACTTTTTTAGTTTAATTTAAGTACTAATAGGATCTCATTACATGGCGGTAACAAGCACTTACGGTGCGGTGTTAAAATACATGTTCGACATATTTTTCCTCCACCGTTAGGTGGCCCGTTTTCCGAGCAGCGCCTCGAAAAACAATTTTTATATTAGACATTGTTGCAAGGAGGATATACATGAGTTTTTGGGTACGAAGCCAGGATAAAAAAAACCTGGTTGTGGTCGACAGGTTTGTGATTGCCGGGAATAAAATCAAAGGCTACAGCCAATTAACACCCCTGGGAATTACCCTGGGCAAGTACAGCAGCAAAGAACGGGCCAGGGCAATGCTGGATACCCTGCAAAGCAAAATCAGCTCGGCCCCGGGCCTGCACATTTTTTATGAAATGCCCCGGGAGATGTAGGGCTTATTCGGTTTTATCGAGAAATTGCCGGTCATTTTCAGGTAATTCAAAACGTAAGGTAGAATCCAGGTTTTCTTTAAATCTGCGGATGTGCCCCTGCCCAATTTCTTCAAAAACCTATAAATAACACGGGTTTTACGATTTTGATGGGAATTTAGGGGAAACCAGGGGCTTGTAATTATAGCGAAAGCTTGTTAATATAATATAGTGAGAAAGAATTATAAATCAAAAAAAACAAAGAAATTGAATCCCAGAGCGGAAGTATACAAGAAAACAGGATGTCAGACATGAAATTTAGTGCACTAAATCTAAACGAAAACCTGATGAAAGGGATTCGTGATGCGGGTTTCAGCAAATGCATGCCCGTGCAGGAACAGACTTTTGTCCATACCCTTAAAGGCAAAGATGTGGCCGTTCAATCCCAGACCGGAACAGGCAAAACCGCGGTATTCCTCATTACGATATTCCAACATTTTAGCAGCGGCGGTCCGGTTAAGCTGAAAAAAGCCCTGATAATCGCACCGACCAGGGAACTGGCCGTGCAGATAGAGAAAGAGGCCAAACTCTTAGGAAAACATCTCGATTTTACCATCGGCAGTTTCTACGGTGGGGTAGGCTACTACCACCAGGAACAACTCCTGAAAAAGGATGTGGACATTATTGTCGGCACCCCGGGAAGACTCCTGGATTTGAATCAAAAAGGATTACTCGACTTCAAGAAAATCGGTTACTTTATCATAGATGAAGCGGACCGTCTTTTCGATATGGGATTTTTACCCGATATCAAGCGGTTTCTCAGGAAAATGGTACCTAGCTCGAAGCGCCAGACCATGCTTTTCAGCGCCACCTTAGATTCCAATACCCGGAATGTCGCCTATGAATACATGAATAACCCGGTAAAAATCGAAATATCCCCGGATCAGGTAACCGTCGATACGATTACCCAGGAAATTTACCATGTGTCCAAAAAAGAGAAGCTGAACCTGCTGTTGGGGCTGCTGAAAAAAGAGATGCCCAAAAATGCCCTGATCTTCACCAATATGAAAACCACTGCCGCAAAGGTGGCCAAGCACTTAGAATACAACGGCTACAAGTGCCTGCATATTAGCGGGGATCTGACCCAAAAAAAAAGACTCAACATAATGGAAAATTTCAAGGCGGGCAACCTGCCTTTCTTAGTGGCCACCGATGTGGCCGCGCGGGGCTTGCATATAGACGATCTTGAACTAATCATAAACTACGATCTGCCCGGTGATTATGAAAACTACGTGCATCGAATCGGGCGCACGGCCCGGGCCGGTAAATCGGGAAAAGCCATTGCCCTGGCCTGCGAAGATTATGTTTACAATCTTGAAGCAATCGAAGAATTTATCGATATGAAAGTCCCGGTAAAATATGCGGAGGATGATCTTTTTGAAGTGGACAAAGGCGCCGGGAAGGTGTTCATTCCAAAAAGAGGTGGAGATAGAAGCCGGTCCCCGAGAGCCAGGGAAAAATCGGCCCACCGCAAAACGGGTGGTAAACCCCGCAAAAAAACCGGGTCAGCCCCGCATTCAGCCCCGCATTCAGCCCCGCACAAAAAATCGCACCGGGAAGACAAACAGGAACAAGTAAAAAGCGCCGGCCCCCCCATGGTTAAAGGCCACCGGAGGAAAAAATCAAAACCGAAAACCCCATCCCCTGCTGTGCAGCGCCAGGCTGCGAGGAAAAGGGGAACCCTGGAAGACCGCCTGGAATATTACCGAAAAAAATATGGCGACAACTTCAGGGTGGCTGCCGAACCGGCGCCGGCAGTGCCGAAAGGGAAACCCGAAAAAAAATCTTTATTCAAAAAAATATCCACGGTTTTTAAAGGAAAAAAACAGAAAGGGATATAACATTCGGGAATACCTTTAACACCTCCTCCCACTAATATAGAACCCGATATAGGTCAAAGGTTTTATTTTTCAAAAAGCACAATATGACTTTAGTTCTATAAAATTTTCGACCGCTTTACAACCAAAAATACAACTTTTGATGTATTGATTTTTTTTCATTCTGCTATATATTTAGGTTTTACTTGATGTTTGAGAAAGGAAAAAACGGCTCGATGGAGGTGGTATCAGTCAAAAAAAATGATAAGGATATGGAAATGAAGAAAAAAAAGAATGGAAAAGTTGTTGTGTTTTTTGTGGTTTTGTTTTTTATGGCAGCCCTACAGCCGGTATTGGGAGAAAGCGAGATTTTTGATCAATTCGGTATTAAACCGGGACAAATTCAACATGGTGCCGTACCGGAAGAGAACATCGATCTCTTTACCGGCAACCTGACCCTGCGCTTTAAGGATATCGTCCTGCCCGGCCCCAATGGATTCGACTTGGTGATATGGCGGGTTTATAATTCTAAAATAATTGAAGATTATAGATTGGGAACTGTTAATCCCCTTGATTTTATACAACCTGGATTAGATTGGCTCGGTTTGGGTTGGTCAATGCATATGGGAAGACTTCAGATTATTGATTATGATGAAACCATAATCGAATTCCCTGATGGACGTCGAGAAATTGCGTATTCACATGATTCGGCTTCCTGGGGTATTTGGTATACAAGAAGCTTCAATAAATTGGTCTTCGAAGATAATTTATATAAATTGTATCTGAAAAACGGCACGGTATGGATTTTCGGAACTTATCGATATATCCCTATAAATCTATATCAAAGTAAACGTGCATACTTAGTCACTGAAATAATTAATTCTTTTGGTCACTCAATTACAATAGAATATAATGACAATAGTGCTACAATAAAGAGAATCACTGATAGTATGAACAGAAATGTGAATTTTGTCGTAGACAACGAAGCTTATACAGCACCGGTATTAAAAAAAATTCAGGTAAAAAATGCCACTGGAAGTACCGTTGATTATGAATATACTGTTACCAATTACTCCGATCATTGGATCAAGAAATTAGATCGGTTTGATCCCCCGGAGTTGCCCGAATCGACTTTTATTTATTATAATGATCCAAGTTGGTTTAACTTTGAATTAAAAGAATATTCAAATGGGATTGGCGGAACTTGCTTTTATTTTTTTGATATTCATATATTTTATTATGATTACCACCCCTTCAGCACAATCGTACTATCTAAAAAACAAATTCAATTTTCACCTGGTGATAATAAGAAAACCTGGGAATATTCATATCCCAGTTACCAGTATTATTATGATCGTACTGTTACTGTTTCAGGGCCAGTTTATAATACGAAAGTTACCTATTTTGCTCGAACCAGTGATTCCCAAGTTGAACCAAAGGAAGATCATTGGAAAACAGGGCTTATTGAAAAAGAATCAGCAACAGATGGCAGCGTTGAAGTGATATATGACTGGGAACCGGAACCCATTACAGTTGGTGAATGGACTAGATGCTATCCGGGGTATTATCCATTTAATATTGGTAAAATAAAAGGTCCACTGATAAAGGAGATTTCTACAGATAGGCTTGGGGATAGTGATTCAAAAGAAGAGTATTTGTATGAACGAACTGAACCAAAGAAATATGGATTACCCACAAAGATCAAATATTACGCTGGAGCTTACCTATCTTCTCTATATTGTGAAAATTACACGGCCATCGAATACTTTTTTGAAGATAGCAGCATCTTCAGTTATAAATATATGTTTACTCCCGTTAAAAAAGAGACCAGCTACAGCCGCGGCGGCACAAAATTTAAAGAGATGCAGACCGGTTATTATACAGGTACCAGTAACTGCGGCGCCATCGACTACATCAAGCGCTGGAACGGCAGCAGAGATTTAACCTGGGACTACACTTATTCCAGCAGTGGCGCTGATGATATTACTATTACCATTGACCTCCCAGAAAACGCCGGAACGGAAATCTATGAGTATAGTTATGGAATATTATCCGAAATCCGCCGTCCCGGTTATACCATTCCCGAACTATCCCGCTCTATCTCTGAGCATAACAGTGCTATCCTTTCTGAGACCAACCGTCACGGTGGTTTTTTGGAGTTCGTTTATGACGACTTAGGTCGCATCGAACGTATTAATATGCCTTCGGGTTTTAACGATATTGTCGTGAATTGGGCCACCACTTCGGTCGGTATCAGCCAGGGGTCAAACGCCCTGACCAAATACTGGGACGGCATGGGCCGGGACACCGGCTACCAGGAGAGCGGCGACGGCATATCCCTCTACTTTCTTAAATACCTGGATGCCGAAGGCCGGGTAACAACTGAGAGCAAAGGCAGCACCAGTTCTTCCCATAAATATTCTTATGTCTTAAATGCGGCAGGCAATCCTATAAATATAATCGATCCTTTAGGTAAAATTACCTCTATTGAATACAGTGCCAACCAAAAGACCGTAATCGATGCGGAATA
>JAGLQA010000313.1 GCA_023137075.1 Candidatus Aminicenantota bacterium | reverse complement strand
GGCATTCTTTTGTATGATGTCTAATATCGCCTGCCATAACTCACAGGTCTCTTTTTTGTACTTGGCCCAGGAAAAACAAAAATGAAAATGGCTGCAGGACATACAGCCCGGGTGTTTTCTGGGGATGGACTCGAAGTACTTTTTTAACCGGCCGGAAGAGAGCAAATGCAGGTGCCATAAAGTGACCTCCCTTTCCTTTAGTTTGGACATCAGGATGTAATGAAAGGGTTCGACCGGGATTTCTAAGGGGGTATGATGCAGGTAGTGGTTAAGAATTTGTAAAACCGCGGCCCCTTCCATGTGATCGATCCGGTACAACAGGTCAACGGCAATCCCCATGGAGGTGATAAAGGAAACATCCACTAATTTTTCTACCGGAAATTCGGGACAGATGTAACACATTCTCTCCTGTAACATCCTGGAATGCCGGATGACATCTTCTTTGTTTCCCGCGAAAATCTTGATCATACCGGAATAATCCTTATTCAAATATTCTAACTCAGCGATCTTCCCATGAAGGTGAACCTGCTTTATTTTATCCCCGTATTTTGAAACCAGGCGATTCACCTGCCCGATGTTTTTTTCGGAGAAGACTATTTTGTTGGTTTTACAGTTATCTATGGGGGCGGAGGTGTGGAGGATAAAGCGGGTTCCTTTTTCCGGCTCCGGGTTATTTTTCAAGCGGCCGGCTCCTTATAAACCCTATCTAAAAAATGAAACCGGGAAACACAAAAATTTGTTTTCCTGAAAATATCATCGCCGTTATTTAGGGCCGCATCCATGGGACAGCCGCCGTGGCAGTAACGCCACCATTTACAGCCATGGCAATAAGTTTGACTGAGAAACACTGAACGGTTCATCATTTCGATTCTCGCCGGATGTTTTAAAATCCCTGAGAGACTTGTTTCATGGATATTACCATAGGGTTTGTGCTTCCGGTCAATCCCCCTGCCGCAAGAGTACACGGTGCCGTCCGTATCGATCCCTAAGTGAGTTGTTCCACACCTTCCGGCATAATCGCAGCTTAAACCGGCTTTTTTTTTAAGATGAAAGGTTTCGATCTCTTTCAGGGGCTGCCAACTGGGCTTCTTATCGTGAGCTGCCCAGACCCGGTACAGTTTTACCAAAAAATCCCCCCATTCCGCGGGCGTGACGTACAAGGGTTCACAGGCACTACCTGTCGCCCGCCCTTCCCGGTACAAGGGATTAAACCGAATGCCGGTGCGGGGAAACCGGTTCAAAAAGGTTTCCGCCAGCAATTCGATATTTTGCAGCGAACGCTTATGCACAACATAAACAATGCCGAAGGGAAAATCCCTTTCCTTCATAAGGGTCATGGATTTTTCCCATTCCTCCGTATAATCGCCCTTTTTTATCACCCGTATCCCCGGAAGCGGGTCGAAAGAGGTGCCGATGGTTTGTCTTTTCCCGTTAAACATAAGCAGGCGTTCGAGCATGTCCAATTTTTTTTCATCCAGGTAGAGCAGGTTGGTCTGGATATTATTTTTTATATGAATTCCAAAGGTTTTTTTTAGATCTTCCTGGAGTTCGATGGCTTTGTAATAAAAATCAAGGGGCATCAGTGTCGGTTCGCCGCCGTGCCAGATGATGCGGATATTCTTTTTCCTCTTTGAAAGGGTCAGCCATTCTTCAACCCGGTGGAATAGTATTATTAGGGTTTTTTCAGACATTCGTGCCTGCCGTTTTTCCGGTTCCCAGGCCGAACAATACAGGCAGTTGGCATTGCAGTTGTTGGTTGGTTTAATAATCAGGGTCAGATGGTTCATGATAAAACCGCTTCCTATTTACTTACAAGATGACCTTTTACGGATGCAAGGTGGATTCACCGCCCAACACGTTGACTTTTCTTTTCTTCCGGGTCGGTTTTCTTTTTTTTGTCTTGCCCTTTGCCGGGATCTTCCGGGCGGGTTTTTTTACGCTCTAACCCAGGGTCTGAAATCGTCGCTTTCGGGATTCGTTTTATACCCTTTCCCTTTACCCGCTGGCCGGAAAATTTTTCCTCTATAAAGACATTTCCGCCGTCGTTCCTGATTAAGATGGTACGGTAAAGCTCATTTAGAGAGCCCAGTTGACTCAATGTCGTTCGCTGGGGATAGGGTTTATATTCCAGCCGGATGTTGTTGCCGAAAGCCACATCGATTTCCAGCTTCTTTCCCGGTTCTAGGTATTGAGAAGATGCGATCATGGTATCGGACAGGACATGCACCACCACCATGTGGTCCGAATCGTTTTGAAATTTTATATTTATGGGCGGTTCTTCTTTGGTATCCACCCCATAAAGGCCCCACTGCAGAAAGACCGCGAAAAAAAGGAGAAAAACCAAACCTCTTTTGTTTCTTATCACGTTACACCTCCTGGTTTTTAAATATTTTAATCGATTCATTTCACTCACGAAGAATCCGAATAGTTGGAATAGTTCGCGTAGTCCGCGTAATTTCCGTAATTGGAATAGTC
>JAGLQA010000312.1 GCA_023137075.1 Candidatus Aminicenantota bacterium | reverse complement strand
GAGTAGTCGCTGTAATCGGAGTAGTCGGAATAATCACTGTAATCCGAGTAATCAGAGTAATCGTTATAATCGTTGTAATCCGAATAGTCTGAGTAATCATTATAATCGGAGTAATCAGAATAGTCCGAGTAGTCGTAATATTCGGAGTAGTCGTAATATTCGGAATAGTCCGAATAGTCACCGTAATTTGGATAGTCGGAATAATTTTCTAAATAGGGAATTTCCCGGCATCCTTCGGAAGCGGCAAACTCGATACTGATGGCGGAAGCGAAGACGATTTTTGACCACTTTGCCATTTTTTTTAAAAAATCTCTTCTGCTATCATTCATATTCGCATCTGCCGGCGCTGCTTTTTGTATTGAATTATTTTTACGGTTCTTTATATTCACATTTTATGCCTGCAAGTTTGATTCCAGGAAATTTTTCCCGGAATGACCTATTTTTAGGACAGTTTTTTGATCCGGCGTCACTTTTCCGCCACGTAATAGTTAAGCTGCCTCATTTGGAGACGCAAGATTTTGCGTCTCTACGGTTCTATGGTCTCCTTTCTAATTGCGATCTAACCCACCCCACTCCACTGGGCACCCCTTCGGCGGAGGGGATTGTATAGAAGGCACTTTTAGAGGTGAACTTTTTGCTTGCCTCTTTCGTCTAATATATATGTTCTATAAAACAAGACTAATATATAAGCTTTAGTTAAGGAGCAAACATGAAGATATTATCGAGCCATGACGAGATTCTCATGCTGACAATACTAAAACTACAGGGGAACGCCTACGGCGTTACTATCCGCCGCCTGGTCTCTAAAGCTACCGGGAAAAATTGGTCCATCGGGGCGATATACGACCCCCTGTACCGCCTCGAACAAAAAGGATTGGTGGAATCCATTCTTTCCGACCCTACCAGGGAAAGGGGCGGCAGAAGCAAGCGGCTTTTTACAGTCACCCAAAAGGGCATGGAACAACTGGCAGCCCATAAAAAAGTCAGGGATAACCTGTGGCAGAGCATCGGAGAGTTTCAATATGAAAAAAACCAGGGATAACACCCGGTTCCCGGCTGTAACCTATTGGATATTCAGCCGCTTGCTGAACCAATATACGGAAGTACCGGTACTGGGTGACCTTCAGGAAGAGTATTTTTATCTCTGCGGGGAAAAAGGACCGCGCTTCGCCCGGTTCTGGGTAAGGCTGCAATTAATCAAATCCCTGCCCTTCTTAATAAGAAATTTAATTTACTGGAGCATTATCATGTTTAAAAATTATTTGAAAATTTCCTTACGAAACATTTTAAAACAAAAGAGTTACTCCTTTATCAACATTGCCGGCCTTGCCATGGGTATCGCCGTTTTTATCCTGATCGCCCTGTACGTGCAGCACGAATTAAGCTTCGATACATACCACGACAATGCCGATAGAATATATAGAGTTATACAGGAAAAACCGGGCAGCGAATCCGTCGGCAAAGACAAATTCGCGACCACTCCCCCGGCTTTAGCCCCGGCCTTAATGCAAGAATTCCCCGAAATTGTTTCCGCTGCCAGGATTGGAGTCCTGTCTAATACCCTGGTCAGCGGCAATGAAAAGAACTTTATAGAAGCAAAGGTACATTGTAC
Organism: Candidatus Aminicenantota bacterium; assembly: GCA_023137075.1. Taxonomy (GTDB): domain Bacteria; phylum Acidobacteriota; class Aminicenantia; order UBA2199; family UBA2199; genus JAGLQA01. Next base: position 6,319 of record JAGLQA010000312.1, on the reverse strand, counting down.
CGAACCCGAAATCTTCGAGATCTTTTCCATCCCTTTCGTAAAAGGGGATGCTAAAACCGCCCTCAATGATCCCTTCTCCATCCTTTTATCGGAACGGACGGCGGAAAAATATTTCAGCAGCGAAAATCCGGTTGGCAAGGTATTAAACCTGGGCGAAAAATTCGATTTTAAAGTGACCGGTGTTTTTAAAAATATGCCCGAAAATTCCCATTTTACGATGGCTGTTGTAATACCATTTGTTACCTATTTTCAATTCAAATTCGGTCCGGGCGCTTTAACCGAATGGTCCGATTATTCATCTTTTTATGCCTACTGCCTGCTGCGAGAGGGCGCTGTTCCCGAAGAATCGGAGAAAAAATTCCCCGTCCTCTTAGATAAGTACAAGTACCACGGCTCCAATATAGACCGGAGCCGCAAAGCAAAATACTTGCTGCAGCCCTTGACCGATATCCACCTGCACTCCGGTGTCAATGTGCCTATCAGTTCTACTAACAGCGATATTAAATATATAATCCTTTTTTCCTCTATCGCTTTCCTGATCCTGATCATCGCCTGCATCAATTATATGAACCTGACCACGGCCCGCTCCGTGCAGCGCGCTAAAGAAGTGGGATTGCGCCGGGTAGTGGGCGCCAAAAAAAGCCAATTGGTGAAGCAGCTCTTAGGTGAATCCTTCATCTTTACCCTATTGGCTCTAATTGCGTCCCTTTTTATCATATGGTTAACCCTGCCGGTTTTCAACAATTTCATCGAACGGCAATTAAGCTTTAACCCGGTGCAAAATCCACATCTTTCCCTGACCGTGGTTTTGATTATCCTCTTTGCCGGACTCTTTGCCGGCAGTTACCCGGCTTTTTATATTTCCGCCTTTAAACCGGTTACCATTCTAAAGGGCGCTTTCAAGACAAGCTCAAAGGGCGCGATGCTGCGAAACATCCTGGTTATGGTACAGTTTTCGATTACTATCATCCTGGTAATCGCCACCCTGATTATTCGCGATCAACTCCATTTTATAAACAATAGAGACATGGGTTATGACAAAGAACAGGCCGTGGTTCTACACGTTGGCGACGCCGGCACCCGGAAAAATTTCCACAACAATCTCGAAACGATAAAAGCCGAATTAAAACGGAATCCCGGCATCCTATCGGTGGCCGGTTCCAAGCGCCTGCCCAACAACATAAATTTCAATCCTGTGAATATATTACCCGGCAAAGCAGCCGGCACTTATACACCGATCTATGCCGTGTGGGGAGACGATGAATTTGTCAACTTATATGGCATAAAGATTATCCAGGGGCGAAATTTCTCTAAAGATTTCCCGGCCGATAAAAATGGCGCCATCCTGTTAAATGAGACTGCAGCAAAAACAAGCCGTTGGGAATCACCCATCGGTAAAGAGATCACATATTGGGGAAACCGTACCGGGAAAATCGTGGGTATTATGAAAGATTTTCATTTCCATTCGCTGCACAGCCCGATAGAGCCACTTTGTATTTATTATGAACCGGAGTATTTCGATTACCTTTCGATTAAAATTAATGCCCATAATATACCTCAGACAATCGTCGCTATTGAAAAAGTAATAAAAAAATTCTCGCCGAAACATCCCTTCGAGTATCACTTCTTCGACGAAATTTTCGAAAGGAGTTACCGGACCGAACAAAAAACCGGGAAGTTGTACGGTGTTTTCGCCTTTTTGTCGATTATCATTGCCTGCCTCGGACTACTCGGCCTGGCATCTTTTGCCGCCGCCCAACGCACAAAAGAGGTGGGTATCAGAAAATCATTAGGCGCTTCGACTGCCAATATCACCCTGCTGTTTTTAAAAGAATTCGTAAAATGGGTATTTTTTGCCAATCTGATTGCCTGGCCGGTGGCCTATTATGCCATGAACAAATGGCTGCAAAACTTTGCCTATCGCACCTCAATCGGTATCGGTACGTTCATTTTATCCGGCCTGATAGCGCTTTTGATCGCCCTGTTTACCGTCGCTTTCCAATCGATCAAGGCCGCCGGGTCCAACCCGGTTGAGGCCCTTAAATATGAGTAAACTCCAGTAATTCTAATTTTGAGCTTTATTATTTAAAAACCCAGACCGGTGCGTGCAAAAGTGCACATTTATGGTTAAAATAACCTTGAATTTTGACCATATGCCTGGAACAACTCCATTCTTTAACCTGAAGCCAACTATGTTTGAACCAAACCTTTTCATTGACATGCAGCGCTATTTCCTATAAAATTCCTTTATCCGGAGTCGAAATATGAATTTGCCGAAGATGGTCAATCTAAAACAGCATTTTGCCGTGAGTCATGTCACCGATATCGAAGAGGAGACCCGGTCGCTTATCGAACATTCCGGGCTGCTAACAAAGATCAAAAAAGGTGACCGGGTGGCCCTGGGTGTGGGCAGCCGGGGAATTGCCGGCCAGGTGGAAGTTGTTCGCACGGTTTGCCACCTGCTCAGGGAAATCGGCTCCAGGCCCTTTATCTTCCCGGCCATGGGCAGCCACGGCGGCGGTACATCAGATGGCCAGGAACAAGTATTGCGCTCATTGGATATCAGCAGGGAAACCGTGGGTGTTGAGATTATATCCGAAGCGGCGGGCGTGCCTGTCGGCGAATCGGCGGAAGGCATCCCGGTATACGTGGACCGGAACGCCCTGGAAGCCGAGCATATTATCCTCGTTAATCGCATCAAACCCCACACCAAGTTCAAAGGCCCGGTAGAAAGCGGTATTTTAAAAATGCTGTCCGTGGGTTTGGGTAAGGTGGAAGGGGCCACCATCCTGCACCGGCGCGCCGTAGCAGCCGGCTTTCCGGAGGTGATTCGCTCGGTGGCCCAAAAAGTGGTGGAGGTCCTGCCCTTTCTTTTCGGCATTGCTCTTATCGAAGGGCCGGAGAAAAAGGTCCATTCTCTGTCACTGCTTACAAAAGAAAACCTGTCGGAAGAAGAAAAATTGTTAGAAAAAGCCAGGCAAATCATGGCCCGGATTCCCTTTGACCAATTCGACCTGTTGATCGTGGACGAAATCGGCAAGGATATCAGCGGTACAGGCATGGATACCAATGTCACCGGCAGGAACCGGGATATTTTAGGCGACTTCTGTATCCACCCGAAGATTCACCGCATTTTTGTTCGCGACCTGAGCGGCAAAACCGGGGGCAATGCCAACGGCATCGGTCTGGCCGATTTTACCACCCGGCGTTTAGTGGATAAAATCGATTTTAAAACCACCTATACCAATTCCCTGGCGGCCATGAGCCCGGAAAAAGCGGCTGTACCGGTAACCCTAAAAAATGACCGCGAAGCCATCGAAGCGGCCTTAGATTCCATCGGTATAAACGATGGTAAAAAAGCCAAAATCGTGCGTATTAAAAATACTTCCGAATTGGCCCGTCTGCAAATTTCAGAGACGCTGCTGCCATCGATACCCGGTGTAGAAGGCGTCGGGATCGAAATAATGGGACAGCCCGAGCCCATGTCCTTCGACGAATCCGGAAACCTGTGAATTTACAAAATATATCAAAAAATTTAAGATGAATTATTCTAAAATTTCTTTAATAAGGAGTAACAATGAAAAAATTTATAGTCCTTTTAACATTATGTATTATTGCATCCGGTTTATCGAATGCTCAAGCCCTGGAGCCGGAGAAGTACGAAGATATTAAAAACATGATTATCAGCCAGTGCAAAATATTGGAAGAGTACATTAAAGGCTGTGAAAACGTAAAAGAAGCAAAGGATGTGGTAGTTTTACTCACCAAATACAAAAATGGCTGCCAGGCGCTACTCCCCGATCTCAAAGCTCTTATGAAAAAATATGGCAGTCTTGAAAAGGTTATTGGCGAAAATCCCCCGGAAAATTTAAAACCCGATTTAAAGAAAATGGAAGAGTTAACCCAACAATTGTTCGGCGCGTCAATAGCATTGGGAAAATATAAAGAAGATCCCGACGTCAAAAAAGCACAGGAAGAAGTTAATAAAGTGCGCCAGGAGATCAACAGGATAACAAATCCGAAAAAAGAAGGAGAAGAGGAGGAGTAGTTGATGGGGATTTTAGTTCTCTCTAAAACTTGAAATATAAAGGGTTTTACAGTATTATTAGTTTTTAATCACATAATCATTTTTCAAGACACTACTCGAAAAACGGACCCACCTAACCGTGGAGGAAAAATATATGTTGATCAATACCGCCATGTAATGGCTTAAGGAGTTATGAATGACGAACAAAGTACTTGTGACAAGCGCATTACCCTACGCAAACGGCCCGATTCACTTAGGACACTTAGTGGAATATATCCAGACCGATATCTGGGTCCGCTTTCTCAAAATGATGGGCAGAGATGCCATATATATCTGCGCCGATGACGCCCATGGAACCGCCATCGAGATTAAAGCCAATGCCGAAGGCATTACCCCGGAGAAGTTAATCGCCAGGTTCCGGAAAGAACACTATGAAGACTTCTTAAAATTCAGCATCAATTTTGATTTTTACGGCACCACCCACTGCGAGGAAAACCGTAAATGGTCGGAGACCCTGTACCGGGCACAACAGCGCGGCGGACATATCGTCTCGAAAAAAATAGAGCAGACCTACTGCTCGACCTGTAAACGCTTCCTGCCGGATCGATACGTAAAGGGCAGTTGTCCCAATTGCGGAGCAGAGGACCAGTACGGCGACTCGTGCGAAATATGTAACAGCACCTACAATCCCACCGACCTGAATAACGCTAAATGTTCCATATGCGGTTCCACGCCTGCCCGAAAATCCTCGACCCATGAATTCGTAAGATTGAGTGATTTTTCCGATATCCTGAAAGAGTGGCTGGCTAATCCCGAACATATCTCCGAAGGGGTCAGGCGATTTATCACCCAATGGCTGAAAGAGGGACTGAAAGACTGGGATATCATGAGAGACAGCCCCTATTTCGGATTCCCGGTACCAGGGCATAAAGATAAGTATTTTTATGTCTGGTTAGACGCTCCCATCGGCTACATTTCCAATTCCGAACGCTGGTGCGCGCAGCACAACAGGGATATCAAAAATGACTATTGGTGCAATCCCGATACGGAAATCTATCACTTTATCGGTAAAGATATCATCTATTTCCACACGCTTTTCTGGCCGGCCATGCTGTACGCCGAAGGGCTGAATATGCCTACTGCCGTTTACGTGCACGGTTTCCTGACAGTGGAAGGAAAAAAGATGTCGAAATCACGGGGAACTTTTATCACGGCCAAAACCTATCTCGAATATTTAGATCCCCAGTACCTCAGGTACTACTACGCCTCTAAACTGGCAGACAATATCGATGATATAGACCTTAGTCTCAAGGATTTTGAAAACCGGGTCAATTCCGAATTAGTCAACAAGATTGCCAACCTGGCCAGCCGTGCCGTCAGTTTCGTCTCTAAACGATTCGCCGGCAAACTCTCCACGGTAGACGATACGGGACTTGCCCTTATCAAGAAGGCCCGGGAAGCGAAATCCGAGATTGCCGATCTATACAGATCCAGGAATTACGCGGCAGCCATCGAACGGATTTGCCGGTTAGCGGACAGTGCCAACCTGTATTTCCAGGAAAATGCGCCCTGGGCGTTGATAAAGGAAAACCCGGAATCTGCCAAACGGGTTTGTACTGCCGGGGTCAATATCAGCCGGATACTGGCCATCTATCTACAGCCCGTACTGCCCGATTATGCGGAAAAAATCCGTTCCATGCTCAATGAAAAAGACGATCAATACGCCTGGTCCGATGTGGATAAACTGCTTGAGAATCGAGACATTAGCCCCTTTACCCGCCTGGTGGAAAAAATCGAAGAAAAAAAATTAAAACAGATGATAGAAGCAAGTAAAGAAATAGAAGAAAAAAAAGAAGAGGGACCGAAAGTCCCGGGTATCGAGGACATCATCGATATTAAAAAATTCATCCAGGTTGACATCCGGGCAGCCCGGATAGCAGAAGCCGAGTTGGTGCCGGATTCAAAAAAGTTGCTAAAGCTAAAAATCGATCTCGGCAACTTAGGCCAGAGGACAGTGTTTGCCGGTATCAAGGCATCCTTTCCCGAACCCGGCAAACTGGTAGGGAAAACCGTGGCAGTAATCGCCAACTTAGAACCCCGGAAGATGAAATTCGGAACCAGCGAAGGAATGATCCTGGCTGCGGGTAAAGACGATGCCCATCTCTCTCTCTTAGAATTAGATCCCTCTGTTCCACCGGGACAGCGTGTTACCTGAAATGAAAAGTACGTATCTTCTCTGCAAGAATGCCAATTCTCTGAACGAATAATACAGATCGCAAAAATTTAAAAAAA
>JAGLQA010000311.1 GCA_023137075.1 Candidatus Aminicenantota bacterium | reverse complement strand
CCTTTTCCATCTTCTCCCATTTTTCTCCTTCTTCCATTCTCTCATTTTCCCCTTTTCTCGCTTCCCAAATTTCCCCTATACTCCCGCCTATTTCACCCCATATTTTCCCCAAAAACCTCCACCCATTTCCCTCCTAATTTTTTCCTCCCATCCCACGCACACCCGGTGCACACAAACGCAACCCGTCCGGGTGTGCAAAAAACCCGGAATACCTTAGATAATCTTATCAATAAACGGTTTCCGGGATTTCAAAAAAATTGTATTAGGGGCCTAAGTAGGGGCCTCATTTCCTAATTATCCTTTTATATAGATGCTATTGGTAGGGGCCTAAATAGGCCCCTACATTTTTTAAAATTATATTCTTTTTTTCAATACAAAATTAGGGAATTTTAATTGTATTCCGGGGGTATTTTATTTATGCCTTGAAAGTTCTAAACGGTAAAGAAATCAGTTTTTATTTATTTGTGCCCGGTTTCTTTTCGTCTTTCGTTTTCTTGTCTTCCTCTTGTTTCTTATCTTCTTTTTCAGAAGTCTTTCCCTCTAAAAAATCTTTTAAGGCTGATTCTGTAAAGTAAACATTTTTTCCGAATTTCTGCCCTTTGAGTTTGCCTGCTCGATAATATCGTCGAACTGTAATGTCCGAAACATGAAGAAGCTCCATCAGGTCTTTTACTGTAAATACTCTGCCAATACCGTTTATAACAATCGGCATTGCACCTCCGTTTAATCTGGGTCTAAATTCAAATTTTGTGTAACCTTTTTACTGGGTAAATCAAAACCAGCCATTTGCAAAATAACAATGGCCCCGGCTGTCCACCCAGCAGACCACCCTATATTAAACCATAATTCCTGATGTAAAGCAAGGCATTGAGTGAATTTTTCATCAAAGTTATCCCTTTTTTGATCTTTTTCGATCAAAGTGTTAAATTCCCGGATAGCTGCTTCCGCTTCCTCGCTTCCTGGGGTATTCCTGACCAATCTGTCTAAAATGTCATCTTCTATCATATCTAAAAAATCTTTAAAATAATTCATGTTGAAATCTCCTTTTTGTTTTCAATTTTCATTGTTTTTTATGCCCACCGTCAACCCGGACACCGGGAGGGCTGAACCGGGCGGACGTAGGCTTGCTCATTTTCTGAGTAAATTAAAAATAATTCTTTTTAATCTCCTCTGCCTTTCTTTTTCCTTTTTCTGTAAAAATTACGCTTCTTGATTTGCGGTTTTGTATGATAAATTCTTTTTCTTCAAATTCGTTTAAAATCTCAAAAAGGTAACCTTTCCAGGAACGGAAAATTTTCTGACCGGGTGCTTTCCGGCTTTCCTCTTCCCAACCTGAGAGATAAAGAACAAGTAAATTTAAATCTTTCAATCTTTCATCCATGATATGATAATCTCCTTTTGTTTGATTTTCAATTTTTTAAATTTTGTAATATAATACAATGTTCAACTTTTTTGTTGATCTCGGAGAGGTCGAAGACCCGTCTTGTTTTTGGCCTCTCCTCCTACCAACCTAAACGATTAAATCAATTTTACCACCCCCTCATAATGAGATATTAAATCACCGACAAGTCCAAAATGAACCCTTATGGAATCATAAAGATGTTTAATGATTCTTAAAATTATCACAAAGATCATAAAAGCTCTATTTAGCATCTTTTTGATAGTATCACATATCCCCTCAATTTTCAACTTTTTTTATCTGTTTTTTTTATTTTTTAAATAAATGTTTCAAAACGCCCTAAGTCACTGGTTTTTTCCAAACGTGACAGATCGTGACGGCGTGTGACGGAACGTGACGGGAATTCTGTCACGTGTGACAAATCGTGACAAAACGTGACGGGGGTTTTAAAAAAAATGAGAAAAATCCGTCACGCGTGATTTTTTGTGACGGAACGTGACAAAACGTGACGCAGCGTGACGGCTGCGTGAAAAAAACCGGTGAAGGGGTGGCGGGGTGATCAGCGGGGCGCGACGGAAGTTGATAATTTATAGCAATCCATTTTCAAGATGCAGCACACAAATACAGATATTTTTCAATAGCCGGATATGTCCGTTATGTAAACCGGCTGCCCGGTCGGATAAAAAATTTTATGTAAAGCAAAGTAAGCGCTAATTAAACCCCACCCC
>JAGLQA010000310.1 GCA_023137075.1 Candidatus Aminicenantota bacterium | reverse complement strand
TGTTCCGGAATTTGACAGGAGATAGTGGCTAAAGTATAATTGATCTTTGAAATCACTCAATATCTGAAATACGAGGTAACCATGATACAAAGATTCATGATTCTGCTGTCGATCCTCTTAGTTTTAAACCTGAACCTGTTTCCCCGGAGCAGTGAAACTGACGCAGCTAAAAAACTCGAATTCGAGGTTTCCGGGGGTATCGCGTTGATCAACGAGCATGATAGTTTTTACGACAGGATATCGGGAACAAATAACTTCATCGCTCAGTATGCGCAATATTACCTGTTGACCGCCGATTTATCCGGCGATGAAGTGAATAAGCTTAAAACGCTTAAGCCCCTCAACCTTTCATTAAATTATAATATCTCGAAAAATTGGTATATAAAAATAGGTTTCGAGTACAGCTCGGAAAAAACCTTTACCGAACAACAAAATACGGTGAAATGGAACGGCCCAACGGAAAAATACCATTATACATATGACTACCGGATTTCATCTTTGCTGCCCTATCTCGGCATCGAAACCCGGTTTTCATCCTTTGGTTTTTATGCGAACGTTGGGTTTAATATCACCGATTTCTCCTTCATCCAGACGCTGCGATATGAAGAGGGTGGTTCTTTGCTCCTTGATGAAGAAGAGACTTATGATACCAGGGGGAAATCGGCAGCCTTTATAGTAGGCGGGAAATATATGCTGAAATTAGGGCGAAGGGTGAAACTTCTTTTAAAGTTTGAGTACCTCTATTTAAAAATCAATTCCTTTAATGGAGACAAGAACAACAGCAGCGGCATTGTTGAGGGAACCATCTACACCTATGACATGAATCCCTATGGTATCGATTGGTTTCTCTTCTGGGACCTGCATCAATCCGAGCCGGATGACCCATCGATACGGAATGTTGACACTTTAGGACTCGATCTTTCATGTTTGCGGATTATGATCGGGTTCTCTTTTTAAAATAAAAACCTTAAATTCCAGGAGGCAATATGAAATTAAATACGTTGGACAGGCTATTATTTAAAAAAACAATCATTCTTTTGATTATTTTAATGCTTTCATTTCCCGGGGTTTTTCTGCTCTCTTCCGAAGGCAAACTCCAGGAGATAGATAAGTGGTTGGTATTAGGCCCCGCCCCGGTAAGCGATGCCGAAAAAAACCTGTTCAAAAGCGATTCCGCTGTTATAAATTTCGCTCACATCCCGGTAAAGGATTTATGTCCCACCGAAGGCGAAAAAATAAGATGGGGGAAAGAAAAAATATTAAAATGGCGCATCCTGTCGGATTTTAATTTTTCCGCCGCAGGTACGGAAATTCTGTATGCAGCCACCTACCTGGAGACCGACCGCTGGTTAAAGGCAAAGCTCCTGTTAGAAAAGGGGGATAAGGATCTCACTGTTTCAGCCTTTCTAAATGGGAAATCCATTTCTACCGGCAAAGACGGGGACAACATATCCGCTGACCTGAACTTATTAAACCAAAAACACATCCTGATATTAAAAATTCTTTTACCAAAAGGGGAGAAAGTTCAACTCAAAGGTTTCCTGAAAAAAGAAAAACCCTTTGCGGACGAGCATATCCGCCTTTCGCTGAGCCCCTATCGCCGGGTCCATGAAGCGGATATTTTAAATACGGTAAGTGTCCTGGGGATTTCGCTTTCACCCAACGGTAAACTGGCGGCCCTATCCCTGGCGCAAACACGGAAAGATACCGGCTCCACCGAAAGATGGCGGGAGATACTGAACACATCCACCGGGGCAACTGTTTTTACTACCGCCGATTTCGGTGAAATGGGCGGTTTTAAGTGGTTAAAAGATTCTCTCAGCTTCTCCTTTACGCGATCCCACAAGGGCAAAACCTCGATATATATTTATCACTTAAAAACTAAAAGCAGCTCATGTATACTGGAAAATATAAAAGATTTCACAACCTATTGGTGGTCCGATGACAACGCTTTCTTGATCTATACGATAAGCCACCGGGAAAAAAGAGAAGGCGGGTACAAATATATTAAAGAAATTTCCGACAGGTCAAAATACTCGGGAACGAGTTCTTCCATGTATATATTTTTTCCAGCCGGGGGAGTCACCCGTAAAATCGCCGGCAAAGATGCCGATTATTATACTGCAATCATCAGTCCCGATAGTAAAAAAGTGATATTAGTCAAAGATGACCCCGACAATAAAAACAGGCCCTATCGAAAAACTATCGTCCACTTATTCGATGTAAATACCTTTAAAACCGAACCCTTAACGGAAAGCAATTGGGCCTCTCCCCGGGCCTGGTCGCCGGACTCCAAAAAAGTGTTATTTTTAGGAGGCCCCTCATCTTTCGGGGGCATCGGCAAAAATTTAAAAGAGGGAATCACCCCCAACGACTACGATATCCAGGCCTATACCTGTGACCTGGACAACATCAAAGATGTCCGGCCCATTTCCAAAAACTTCGCTCCTAACATCGATTTCGGTTCCTGGAGTTCCTCCGCCAACACTATTTATTTCAAGGTCACCGAAAAATCCAACAGCCCCATATACAGGTACTCGATTAGTAAAAACACCTACCGGAAATTGGACACAAAAGTCGATGTGGTCGAAAATATCGATTTTGCCCGGAGCCGTAATATTGCTGTTTACTGGGGATCGAGCGCCGGTGTGCCGCAAAAATTATATACCCTAAACTTATCCACCGGCAGGTCGGCCCTGCTCAAGGATTACAATAAAGAAGCTTTCAAACCCGCGCAGATCGGGAAGGTTGTGCCCTGGGATTTTGTCAGCAAAGACGGGAAAAACATAACCGGCCGGATACACTACCCCCTTGATTTTGATAAGAATAAAAAATATCCCTGCATCGTTTACTATTACGGCGGAACCAGTCCGGTTGACCGAAGTTTTGGCGGCCGGTATCCCTTTAACTGGTACACGGCTCAGGGTTATATCGTATACGTGCTTCAGCCCAGCGGTTCGGTAGGTTTCGGCCAGGATTTCTCTGCCATACATGTCAATGATTGGGGCGAAAAGGCCTCGGAAGAGATTATAACCGGGGTGGAAGAATTGCTCAAAGCCCATCCCTACATCGATCCCGGGGCATTAGGAGCTATGGGCGCCTCCTACGGCGGTTTTATGACCCAATACCTGGCAACCTGCACCGGTAAGTTTGCCGCCTTTGTATCCCATGCCGGAATCAGCTCTCTATCCAGTTATTGGGGTATCGGAGATTGGGGCTTTACCTACAGCGGAATTGCCACGGCAGACAGTTTTCCCTGGAATCGCAAGGATATTTATGTCGGCCACAGTCCCCTGTTTATGGCCGATCGAATCAGCACGCCCCTGTTACTGCTTCACGGTGATAGCGATAACAATGTCCCCCCCGGGGAAAGTTACCAGATGTTTGCCGCCCTGAAATTATTGAACAAAGAAGTCGCGTTGGTCACCTTTGATAAGCTGTCGCACTTGATAATGGAGTACAAAAAGAGGCTTCACTGGATGCGCACCATTATTGCCTGGTTCGACAAATATTTGAAAAAGCAGCCCCAATTCTGGAACCATCTCTACCCGGAAAAGTAAGTAAAAAATGAAAGCAGCAACCTTCAGCTATATTTCGGCCTCACATCTTATTTAGTCCCAGAGTTTGCCCAGGTTAGATAATTCTTCGGTCGAATACTTCCTGAATAAAATTTCCCATTCCCGTGAGCCTTCCGGGATGGACCGTTTTTGGGTTTTCATTCTTTCCTTTACGTTGTTTTCGATTTGCTCGTACATTCTGAGCTCATCCATGATAAGGTGAAATATTTTGAACCTGATATTCCCGATTTCGTCGGAATAATCCAGGTCATCGCTATTTTCGATGTGTGATGTAATTAAAGAGGCCAGGCAATTAACTTTATTCCGTGAAAGTTTATAGCTCATAGAACAATATTCTCCTTCTCTGCCAGCTTGGTCTTTACCATTTTGAACATTTCGTAGTAGTCGACGTTGGTACTTCTGATTTCCTCCAATTTCTCTTTCAGAATATCTTTTACCTGTTCGTCTAATTGATCCTCCTTTTCGAGTTCTTTCACGATGATTCCCTGTGTTTCTGCTACCATCTTCTCCCTATCGTCAGTAATAATCTGATCTTCTGTCAATAGACCTTTCACGATGCTAAAGGCTAAGTGTTCGATCTGTAATTTATTCAATCTCATAGTCAGTAATATAACAAATTTTGTCAAATAAATCAACCACCCCTCAGCAATATTTGCCGCACTGCCTTTGTCTATGCTATAATCAGAAGAACAAGTTATTAAATAGCATGAATGATAATAAGGCTGAAAACGGATTACAACGAAAATTAGGACTCTTCCCGTTAACCAACATTGTTATTGCCAACATGATTGGCGCGGGCATTTTTACCACTTCCGGGCTGTTGATGGCCGGGCTTCATAATCCGTTAATAATGTTTATATTGTGGCTCGTGGGAGGGATTATCGCCCTGTGTGGGGCTTTAAGCTACGGAGAACTCGGTGCAGCCATTCCCCGTGCCGGTGGAGAGTATGCTTTTCTCTCAAGCTTGTATCACCCCATATTCGGTTTCCTGAGCGGCTGGGTCTCCTTCTTCGCCGGTTTTTCCGCCCCTATCGCGGCATCTGCTATCGGTTTTTCAGAGTACCTGACCTGGGCCTTTCCCGGTCTTTTAAACCCGGGAATTTTCCCCGAATCAGCGGAAGCTGTGATCTTTAAAAAATTCTACGCGATTCTTGTCATCGTCATTTTTGTATATATCCACAGCCGGGGGCTCAATTTCGGCGTGAAAGTTCAGAATTACCTGACGATACTGAAAGTCGGTTTAATCGTGGGGTTGGTGTTTTTCGGGTTTTTAATCGGGAAGGGAAGCGCCGGGCATCTTGCCGGGGGAAAGGAATTTACCTTTAATCTTGGCGGCTGGAAAACTATCGGTCTATCACTGATGTGGATCATGTTTGCTTACAGCGGATGGAATGCCTCTGCCTACATCGGTTCGGAGATCAAAAATCCGGCCAGGAATTTACCGCGTTCCCTAATATTGGGTACGGGGATCGTTGTTGTTCTCTATTTCTGCCTGAATCTTTTTTATATTTACGGCGTTCCTCCGGAAGATATGGAGGGAGTGATTCCCATTGCCGGAGCCGCTGCCGGCAACCTCTTCGGGAAATCCTTTGAGAGTATTCTCTCTATTATTATATCCTTCGCTCTTTTCTCTTCTCTCAGCGCATATATTATACTTGGCCCCCGGGTTTACTATTCGATGGCCAGGGATCGCTTGTTTTTCCGCTTTGCTTCCCAGGTACATAAGAAATACGGCGTCCCGTCAAAATCGATCTTTCTGCAGGGCATCATTGCTGTTTTAATGGTGACCTTAGGGACCTTTGACCAGATTTTAACCTATATGGGTTTCTCACTCGGAATTTTCCCCATCCTTGCGGTATTCGGCATTTTTAAATTGCGGCGTTTGCGGCGCGGCAGCAGTACAGCGGGAAATTCCCTGAACACCTATCACATGCCGGGGTATCCCGTCGTACCGATCATATATATATTAACGACCACTGTTATTCTTTCCCTGGCCTTCTTTGAGCGCCCGGTCGAATCTTCCATTGCCATTTTAATGGCCGTGGTCGGCATACCTGTGTTCTTGATTTTCAAAAAGGGGTCGGCAACTCCGCAAGGCGAAGGCGAATTGAAATAAATGAGTTTTTTTAATATAATAAAGCGTGATACGTAAAAAACCTGAAGGAGGTATTCCGTGAAAAAATTATTCACATTATTATTGGTCTTGTTCGTGAGTGTGAGCTGTACGGAGAAGCAGGAGGAAAAAACCGAAAAAATGGGAAAGAAACAAATAAAACCCCCGGTTGCCAAAATCGTTAAAAAGGAATTAACAAAACACGGCCATACCCGGGTTGACAACTATTTCTGGTTAAAAGAACGGGAAAACCCGGAGGTTATTGCCTATTTAAAAGCTGAAAACGAGTATTTAAAGCAGGTAATGAAGCATACCGAGGGTTTACAGGAAAAACTGTATAACGAAATCATCGGCCGGATAAAAAAAATCGACATGTCGGTGCCTTACCGGGACAATGGTTATTATTATTATAACCGTTTCGAGGAAGGAAAAGAGTACCCGGTTCATTGCCGTAAAAAAGATAGCCCGGAGGGGAAAGAGGAGATCCTCTTGAATGTAAACGAAATGGCAAAGGGCCATAAATATTATCATGTCACCGGTCTTTCCGTGAGCCCGGATAACAATGTGATTGCCTATGGCGTCGATACGGTCAGCCGGCGTAAATATACGCTTCATTTTAAAAATGTGAAGACCGGTGAGGTTTACAGCGATGAGATTATCAACACCTCGGGTAGAGCTTCCTGGGCCAACGATAATAAAACCCTCTTCTACGCGGTGAAGGATGAAACCTTGCGGACTTTTAAAATATTTAAACACCGTCTCGGAGAAAATGTATCAAAGGATACTGAAGTGTATCATGAAGCGGATGAGACATTTAGTACCTCTGTTTTTAAAACCAGGTCAAAGAGATATTTGATGATCGCTTCGAGAAGCACTTTATCCAACGAGTACCGGTTCTTGGACGCGGATACCCCGGACGGAACCTTTAAAATGCTGCAACCCCGCGAAAAGGACCTCGAGTACTCGGTGGATCATTATAAAAACAAATTTTTTATCCGGACAAATTACCGGGCAAAAAATTTCCGGCTCATGGAAACCACGGTCGAAAAACCGACAAAAGAAAACTGGCAGGAGGTAATTCCACACCGTGAGAATGTGTTTTTCGGGGGATTTGTGATTTTTAAAAATTTCCTGGTACTCAGTGAGCGGGAGAAGGGGTTAACCCAGTTGAGAATTATCAAGTGGGAGGATAACAGCGAACACTATCTTGATTTTGTTGAAGAAAGCTATTTTGCCTATATTTATTTCAACCCGGAACTCGATACCGATTTACTGCGTTTCGGGTATACCTCCATGACAACGCCAAATTCCATCTACGATTATAATATGGTCGGCCGTGAGAAAAAACTACTGAAGCAGGAGGAAGTGGTTGGTGATTTTAAACCGGAAAACTATAAAACCCAACGGCTTTACGCCGACGCAAAAGACGGAAAAAAGGTTCCCATATCGATCGTATACAAAAAAGGTTTAAAAAAAGACGGCAGCAATCCGCTTCTCTTGAGTGGATATGGCTCTTACGGTTACAGTTCCGAGCCCTTTTTCAGGTCCGATCGCTTGAGCCTTTTAGACCGGGGATTCGTCCTGGCTATCGGTCATATCCGCGGCGGACAGGAGTTGGGACGTGACTGGTATGAAGACGGTAAACTGCTTAAGAAGAAAAATACCTTTACCGATTTCATCGCCTGCGCGGAACACCTGGTTCAACAAAAATTCACCAATCCCGGTAAACTCTTTACCCAAGGCGGCAGTGCCGGTGGTCTTTTGATGGGCGCTGTAGCCAATATGAGACCTGATCTTTTCAAAGGAATTATCGCCTCTGTACCCTGGGTGGATGTGGTGACGACCATGCTGGATGATAGTATCCCTTTAACCACTGCCGAATATGACGAGTGGGGCGATCCCAACAAGAAAGAGTACTATGATTATATGCTCTCCTATTCCCCTTACGACAATGTACAGGCACAAGCTTACCCGGCCATGCTGGTAACCACCGGGCTGCATGATTCACAGGTGCAGTATTGGGAACCGGCCAAATGGGTGGCAAAACTCAGGGTATTCAAAACCGACAACAACCTTTTGCTGCTTCATACGAATATGGATGCGGGCCATGGCGGCGCCTCGGGCCGCTTCCGGCGTTTTAAAAAGGTGGCCATGTCCTATGCTTTTTTGCTGGATCAATTGGGAATAAAGGAATAGCGGCGAATCGATTCTCCGCCTGCCGGGTTTACTTTGGTTGTTTGCTAAGCCGGAGGATTTCCCGGAATTTTTTCTCCTTTCGTATAGGGTCCAGGTGTTTGTCGGTTTCCAGGTATGAAAAGTTCCTGTAGCCCTTTTTTTGCGCTAATTCAAAAAAAAGTTTCAGGTTTTTTAGGGCTTCTTTTTTTTTGTTTTTCCCAGCGTAACAACAGGCCAGGTTGTAAAAAGCTACCGGGTCCGTATTGTCTGCCCGGGCCGCTATCTCGAGGAAGTAAAAAGCCCTTTCCAGGTCCCCTTTTTCCATGAATTTTGTGCCCTCTTTATTACCCTTCATCACCAGTTCCGGCAGCAGCCGCCGGCTCATTGCCCGGTTGTAAACATCGTCCTTTCTGCCGGCCAGTTCTAGTAAAAAATTTAATTGTAAATCCTTCACAATTTTTTTCAACTTCATCTTGCCGGGATCGAGGTTCCGGATTAGAGAAAAAACGTAAGCGAAGCGGCTGATAAAGCCCATTTCCTTATTATAGCGGATCTCTTCCTGCCGGGAAAAATCTTTATATTTCCGACTCTTCTCAAGTTCAGTGATTTTTATTTCTATTTCGCCTATATCCGTTAAACCGTCTAAGAGTGCCGCGGTGTATTTATAAAATTCGGCGGCATGGTAGATTTTTCCGGCCTCTTTCAGGCGTTTTCCCTGTTCTAAACTATTCTTGTAAAGGGCATCAACCAGGTCCCGGTCATTTTTTCTTATCCCACTTTTTATAGCCGCTACTTCCATCCAATCCATTGCCCGGCCACATACCTCTTCGGGCGCCCAGTTATGCGGACCGTCGATAACATCGATAATGTGATCGACCCCTGCCTGTTTCAACTCTTTTGCCAGCCGGAAAAATTCCTTATAATTAAAATCTTCCAGGCCGACGGTGCCGTAGTAAAAAGAGGGTTTCACCTGCTCCGCTTTCAATTTGGCCGGTAACCCGGCGGCGCAGGCAATGATGCCGGCGACAGGATTCCCGGTAACATGGGGGAATACGGCCGCGGCCCGGGCGCCGCCGGAGAATCCTGTCGTATATATGCGAGCGGTATCGATGGAAAAGCGCTGCCTCGCATCCTGCCATAGGGCTTTCATGGCTTTGATCGTATCCTCCCAGGGGC
>JAGLQA010000031.1 GCA_023137075.1 Candidatus Aminicenantota bacterium | reverse complement strand
ATGAGTAAAGAAAAATTTGATAGGAGTAAGCCCCATTTGAACATAGGTACCATTGGTCACGTTGACCATGGCAAAACGACTCTAACAGCAGCCATTACTAAAATTCTAAGCCAGATGCCCGAATCGAAAGCGGAATACAGGGATTTCTGGAGCATTGATAACGCGCCTGAGGAAAAAGAAAGAGGAATCACCATCCAGATAGCACACGTTGAATACGATACCGCCAAACGACACTATGCTCATATCGACTGTCCCGGGCATGCCGATTATGTAAAGAACATGATTACCGGCGCAGCCCAGATGGATGGCGCCATCCTGGTTGTCAGCGGAGCCGACGGCCCCATGCCCCAGACCCGTGAGCACATTTTGTTGGCCCGGCAGGTGAATGTTCCTTCGATTGTTGTATTTATGAACAAGTGCGATATGGTAGACGATGAAGAAATATTGGACCTGGTGGAATTAGAAATCCGGGAATTACTGACGGAATACAAATTTCCCGGGGACGATATCCCCATCATAAGGGGCAGCGCATTAAAGAGCATGGAGAGCGACGGTAACCCTGAAGACGAATGGAACAAGAAGGTATTGGAACTGATGGACGCGGTGGATGATTATATCCAGCTGCCGGAACGACCCATTGACAAGGATTTCTTAATGCCCATTGAAGATGTTTTTACCATAAGCGGCAGAGGGACGGTAGTAACCGGTAGGATTGAGCGCGGCATCGTGAAAGTTGGAGACGAGATTGAGATCGTCGGTATTAGCGATACGAAGAAGCGAGTGGTAACCGGAGTCGAGATGTTCAAGAAGTTATTGGATGATGGCCAGGCCGGAGACAACGTCGGAGTGTTGTTACGGGGAACGGACCGGAAAGAAGTGGACCGTGGAATGGTGTTGGCCAAGGTTGGCAGCATTAATCCCCACACCGTGTTCAAGGCCGAGGTATACGTGTTGAGCAAAAACGAAGGTGGGCGTCATACACCTTTTGTGACCGGTTACAGGCCGCAGTTTTTCTTCCGGACCACCGATGTGACCGGATCGGTGAAGCTGCCCGAAGGCGTTGAGATGGTCATGCCCGGAGATAATGCAAACTTAGACATCGAGTTAATCACCCCGATTGCAATGGAAAAAGGTTTGAAGTTTGCCATCCGTGAAGGCGGACGAACCATCGGTGCCGGTTCCGTAACAGATATTATTAAATAAAAGGAAAACGATGAGTGCAAAAATACGGATTAAATTAAAATCATTTGACAGCAGGATACTTGATAAATCTTCGGCTGAAATTGTTGTGAAAGCGAAACGGACCGGGGCACAGGTAGCAGGCCCGATACCGATTCCCACGCGGATCGAGAGATTTTGTGTTCTGCGTTCACCTCATGTGGACAAAAAATCCCGGGAACATTTTGAAAGACGAACCCACTGCCGTTTGATCGAGATACTGGAACATAATGATGATACGATTGCGGAGTTAAAGAAGATGGATTTGCCCGCCGGAGTCGAGGTGGAAGTGAAATCAAGTTAAAAGGTGGATGAAATGATTCAAGGAATAATAGGAAAAAAAGTTGGGATGACGCAGATATTTACCGATGAAGGCGGTGTCATTCCTGTCACTGTAATAAAAGCGGGTCCCTGCCTGGTTGTTCAGAAAAAAATAAAAGAGCATAACGAATACATAAAAGTCCAATTGGGTTTTGTTGAAGGCGAAAAGGTAAAAAAAGTAAATAAAGCGATTGCAGGGCATTTCGGAAAGGCGGAAGTTCCGCCTACAAATGTGCTCAAAGAATTTTTTATCGATGAAAATAATATCAATGTCGGAGATTCCATTAAGGTCGATATTTTTGAAGAGAAAGAAAAGGTCAATATAACCGGAATCACTAAAGGAAAAGGTTTCCAGGGTGTTGTAAAACGTTGGAATTTCCGCGGCGGCAAGGCAACTCACGGTTCTATGTTTCATCGTCGGGCCGGTTCCACCGGCATGTGTGCATTTCCCGGGAAAGTTATAAAAGGGAAAAAGATGCCCGGCCGGATGGGTGGAAAACGGAAAGCTGTCAAAGGGCTCAATGTTGTGAAGGTTGACACGGAAAAAAACCTGCTCTTAGTTAAAGGTGCGATTCCCGGTTTTAATGGGAACTATGTATATATTTTCAAAGATTCCTTTAGCTTTAAAAGGAGATAGAAATGGTTAAGATAAAGATCAAGAATATTCAGAGTGACGATGTCAGTGAAATGGAACTCCCTGAGGAAATCTTTAACTATCCCCTGAAAGAGCACCTGATATATGAAGCGGTGAAGAATTTTCGAGCGAACCGTAGAAGCGGTAACGCTGCGACAAAAACAAGAGGGAAAGTGTCGGGCAGTGGAAAAAAACTCTGGAGGCAGAAGGGAACCGGCAGAGCCAGGATGGGTTCGATCAGGAGTCCCTTGTGGCGGACAGGCGGAATCACTTTCGGTCCCCAACCCAGGGATTATTCCTATAAAATGCCAAAAAGAGCGAAGAGAAATGCGTTGAAATCGGTTTTATCGGAGAAAATGAGAAACGAGCGCATCTGGGTAATCGATAAAATAGATGTAGATTCAAATAGAACCAAAGAAACCCTGTCAACGTTGAAAAAATTTAATTTTGATAAACTTCTGATTGTTGATAAAAAAGAAAATTCGAAATTGATACTCTCCACAAGAAATATACCTAATATTAAAGCAATAGATTGTAGTGAAATTAACGTTTATGATACCTTAAAGTATAATTATATTATGTTTTCCGTTGATGCGGTTAACAAACTGGTGGAGGTGCTGAAAAAATGAATTTAAAGAATACGGACATCATCATTGCTCCCTTACTCACGGAAAAATCAACGGACTTAAAAGATAAGGAGCATTGGCTCTGTTTCAGAGTTCACAAAGAAGCCAATAAGATTTCGATCAAGAAGGCGGTTGAAGAACTCTTCAAAACCCAGGTAGAGTGGGTACGGGTGGCGAATTTTAAAGGGAAAGTGAAACGATACGGCAGGTATACGGGAACAAGACCTTCCTGGAAAAAAGCCTATGTGAAATTGAAGAAGGATGCAAAAATGATCGAATATTTTGAGGCGGTATAGTATTATGGGCATAAAAACATACAAACCGACAACACCCGGCCAAAGAGGGAAAACCGGTTTTACCTTTGATGAACTCACGACCGATAAGCCTTATAAGAAATTGCTGGTCTCGTTAAAACAAACCGGCGGCAGAAACAACAAGGGACGAATTACTCTCCGGTTCAGGGGCGGTGGACATAAGCGGAAATACCGTATCATCGATTTCAAACGGAATAAAATCGATGTCACCGGCACAATCGAAACCATCGAATACGATCCCAACCGGTCGGCTCGCATCGCATTAGTGAAATATGCCGATGGCGAACGCAGGTATATACTGGCCCCCAATGGCATACAGGTGGGGAATCAAATAATTTCCACCGATAAAGAGGCGGAAATAGTCCCCGGCAATGTCTTGCCCTTAAAAGGAATACCGGTTGGAACCATTATTCATAATATTGAATTTTCTCCCGGAAAGGGCGGTCAGATAGCCAGGGGTGCGGGAACTTCCGCCACGCTCATGGCAAAGGAAGGCCGCTATGCCCTGCTTAAGATGCCTTCCGGTGAGTTACGGAAGATATTAACCGCTTGCCGGGCCACGGTCGGCGAGATTGGTAACGTGGAACACAGTAATATCAAGATAGGGAAAGCCGGCAGAACCAGATGGTTAGGCAGACGGCCTCATGTGCGGGGAACCGTAATGAACCCGGTCGACCACCCCCACGGTGGTGGTGAAGGGAAAACCAAGGGAGGTCGTATCCCGGTCACTCCCTGGGGAAAACCAACAAAAGGATATAGAACCAGGAAAAATAAAAGAACACAGAAATTTATTGTAAGAAGGAGAAAGTAAACAAATGGGACGTTCGATAAAGAAAGGCGTTTATATTGAAGAAAAACTATTCAAGAAGGTGTTGGCTGCAAAAAATGCCCAAAAGAGAGAAGTAATAAAAACCTGGTCCCGGCGGTCTACCGTTATTCCTGAAATGGTTGGTTTAACCCTGGCAGTCCACAACGGAAAAAAGTTTATCCCCGTATTTGTTTCTGAGAATATGGTTGGCTGCAAGCTAGGTGAGTTCTCGCTAACCAGGAATTATAGAGGTCATACCTCAAAAGATAAAAGAGGAAAAGGAAAATAATAGGAGCATCGAATGGGAAATATAGCAGTTGCAAGAGGTAAATACCTGAAAATCGGGCCCAGGAAAAGCAGGTTGGTAGTCGATTTAATAAGAGGAAAAGATGCCGGTGAAGCCTTAACCATTTTGAGGTTTTCAAAAAAGCAGAAAGCGGCAGGATTGATAACCGGAGTCTTAGATTCGGTAATCGCCAATGCCCAGGTAAAATTTCCAAATGTTGATGTCGATCGATTATACGTCTCGGAAGCTTATGTCGATAAAGCGCCCTATTTAAAAAGATTCAGGGCTGCCCCCCGCGGAAGAGGTGTCAGAATATTAAAAAGATATTGCCATATAACGATTCATTTAGGCGAAAGAGAGGAGAAATAATGGGGCAAAAAACACATCCTTACGGTTTTAGATTAGGCTTTAATAAAGGTTGGCTTTCTTTATGGTATGCCAAAGGAAAAAACTATATTGATCTCTTTCATACCGACATCCGGATCAGGAAATTAATCAAAGAAAAATACAAACACGCCGGCATTGCTTCAATCGAAATCAAGCGGATATCCGATACCATCCGCGTCCAGATTAATACGGCCCGGCCCGGTATTATTATCGGCAAAGGTGGTTCGGGTGTGCAGCAGATTAAAAAATTGATTAAAGACTATACTAAGATGACCACCGATAAAATTTTAATAGATGTAATCGAAATAAAATACCCTGAAATTGTCGCTCAATTGATAGCGGAAGGAATCGCCTATCAAATCGAAAGACGAATATCTTTCAGAAGAGCCATGAGGAAGGCGGTTGATTCTTCGTTGAGATCCGGCGCCATCGGGATCAAGGTCAGGGTTTCCGGCCGCCTCGGTGGATCCGAAATTGCCCGCGCCGAGTGGTACTTAGTCGGAAAACTTCCCCTGCAAACATTAAAGGCAGACATCGACTACGGATTTGCGGAAGCCTTTACCGACTACGGTCAGATCGGTATCAAAGTCTGGGTATATGTGAGCGATAAGGAAAAAGAGAGATATAAAAAACAGGAGCCGGAAATAGTCAGTGAGGGAGAATAACCATGTTGATGCCAAAAAAAGTTAAACACAGGAAGGTATTTAGAGGGAAAAGGCGCGGTGTTGCCACCAAGGGTAACACCCTTGAGTTTGGTGATTATGGTCTCCAGGTTATGGAGAATTGTTGGATTACCGCCAGGCAAATCGAAGCAGGCAGGATTGCTATAAATAGACACTGCAAAAGGCATGGAAAATTGTGGATCAGGTTGTTCCCCTATAAACCTGTGACATCAAAACCGGTGGAAGTTAGAATGGGAAAAGGTAAAGGTGATCCTGAATTTTGGGTAGATGTCGTCAGACGAGGAAGGATCATGTACGAATTGGAAGGAGTCGACGAAGCAGTTGCCAAAGAAGCGATGAGATTAGCGATGCGGAAGTTCGCCGTTAAAACCCGGTTTGTTAAGAGACAAAAATAGGAGATGCGCATGAAGGCAAAAGAGATCAGGTCAATGACAATCGATGAAATAGAAAGCAAGCTCATCGAATCCCAGGACAAAATGTTTAAACAAAAATTCCAGAAAGCCCTGGGCCAGTCGGAAAACCCTTATAAAATAAAGAATACCAGGAAGGATATTGCCAGGATGCTAACCATCTTAGCTGAAAAGAGGTCCAACGATGGAAAAAAATAAAAAGAGTGATATGATATTGACAGGTGAAGTCACAGCGAATAAAGCTGAAAAGACAGTGGCGGTCAATGTCGAGCGGATATTCCAACACCCCGTATATAAAAAAACTGTCAGGAAAAAGAAGAAATACCTCGTTCATGATGCGGATAATAAGTGTAAATTGGGTGACGTGGTGAAGATTAAACTGGTAAGGCCGATTAGTAAACGAAAGCGGTGGCTGGTAGTAGATATTATATCGACTGCTCCCAAAAAGGAGGTCGTCCAATGATCCAGATGCAAACCAGGTTGAAAATCGCCGATAATTCAGGAGCAAAAGAGGTCATGTTTATCAGGGCTCAAGGTGGTGGCGTCGGTAGAATTGCCCATGTTGGAGATGTTTTCTCCGGGACCGTTAAGGCAGCGGAACCGAACTCAAAGATAAAAAAAGGAACGGTCGTCAGGGCGGTGGTTGTCAGAAGTAAGAAGGAGATAAGGAGAAAAGACGGTTCCTATATCAGGTTTTCCGATAATGCCGCTGTTATTATAGATGCCCAGGGGGAACCCGTCGGCACCCGCGTATTTGGTCCGGTGGCCCGTGAATTGAGGGAGAAAAAATTTATGAAAATAGTCTCCCTTGCCCCGGAGGTGATTTGAATGAACAGCATGAAGTTGAAGAAGAAGGACATTGTCATTGTCGTGCGCGGTAACAGGAAGGACAGGGGTAAAACCGGGAAGATCAAAATGCTTATCTCTGATAAAAACAGGCTTGTTGTCGAAAAGGTACACATTGTAAAAGAATATATCCGCCCCAACCCCCAGAAGAATATCCAGGGTGGAATCGTTGATCGAGAATCTTCAATTCCGGTTGCCAATGTGATGTATTACTGCCGGGAGTGTGAGCAGGGAGTCCGGATCGGCTATAGAGTGACAGACGGTTCCAAACAGCGAATATGCAAGAAGTGTGAAACGGTGCTTGAATAGGAGTGAATAATGAATAGATTGCATGAAAAATATTATCAAACCATCAGGAAAGAGCTTAAAAAGGAGTTGAATCTAACAAATATCATGATGGTTCCCAGGTTAGAGAAAATTGTGCTCAATTCAGGTGTTGGGGAAGCGACGCAAAACATTAAAATACTCGACGGCGTTATGGAGCAAATAGCCACTATAACCGGTCAAAAACCGGCGTTGAGACGGGCAAAAAAATCTATTGCCGCGTTCAGGCTTAGGGCCGGGATGCCTGTGGGAGCTAGCGTAACCATGAGAGGTAAACGGATGTACGAATTCTTAGATAGACTTATTTCAGTCGTTATTCCCCGGGTTAAAGATTTCAGGGGGCTCAATCCCGACTCTTTTGACGGCAGAGGAAACTATTCCATGTCGATAAAAGATCAGTTGGTATTTCCGGAAATCGATTACAATAAAGTGGAGCAGACAAAAGGGATGTCCATTACCTTTGTGACTTCTGCCGAGACCAATGAAATGGGTAGAGCTTTACTTAAACGCTTAGGTATGCCCTTTAGATAAAAGGAGGAACCCAGTGGCAAAAACATCAACAATAGCAAGATCAAAAAAGAAAAGAAAATTTAGAGTCAGGGAAAATTCAAGATGCCGGATATGCGGTAGGCCCAGGGCGGTTTATAGGAAGTTTGATGTGTGCCGGCTTTGTTTCAGGGAATTATCGTTGAGAGGAGAAATTCCGGGGATTATTAAAGCTTCCTGGTAAAGAGAAGGAGTAAATATGAGCCATACAGATCCCATTGCAGATATGTTAACGAGAATAAGAAACGCCATAATGGTTGGGAAAAAAGATGTAGAAGTGCCCTTGTCTAAGATAAAACTTGAAATAGCCAATGTGTTGAAAAGAGAAGGTTATATAAGTGGTCACAGAGTAGATAGAACGGGATTACCTAAAAAACTCATCATTGACTTGAAATATACTAAGAATAAAAAAAATGTAATCGAAGGTTTGCTTCGGATATCAAAACCGGGCAGGCGGACATATTCCGGTGTCGATAAAATCCCGAAAGTGTTAGGCGGACTAGGCATTTCCGTTGTGTCCACCTCGAAAGGAATGATGACCGGGAAAGAGTGCCGGAAGAATAATATAGGCGGGGAGGTTTTATTCCATGTTTGGTAAGGTAGACGAAAGGTGCAGGTGCATGATGTTATATATGAAATACAGGATTAGGATATAGGAGGTAACATGTCGAGGAAAGCTTCCAAACCCATTGCGTTCGATAGTTCGGTTACGGTAGAAGTCAAAGACGACATCGTGAACGTCAAAGGCCCGAAAGGTCAACTATCCGTCAAAGTGTTAGAAGGAATAGAATTGAAAATAGAAACCGGCAAAGTCTATGTGAACAGGAAAGATGACACCCGCAAACCCTTCCAGGGTTTAGTCTGGAGTCTAATTAATAATGCTGTAAGCGGTGTGTCGGAAGGATTCTCAAAGACTCTTATGGTTGTCGGCAAAGGATGGCGCTCCACCCTTAAAGGGGATTCCATCAATCTCCAGGTAGGCCTGTCCCATCCCGTGGATATAAAGTTGCCAAAAGGAATTACAGCCACGCAGAAGAACCCCGGGCAGTTTACGCTGCACTCCCATGACAAACAATTGCTGGGCCAGGTGGCCGCCAATATCCAGGCCATCAGACCGGTGGAACCCTATAAATTAAAGGGGATCCGGATCGAAGGTCAATATCTCAGGCAAAAAGTAAGAAGAACAGCAGGAGTATAGAATGATAACACCAAAGTCCATCCAGAAGGGAAAAAGAGAAAAAAGATTGAGGAAGTCGGTAAGGAAGAGTATTTCCGGCACACCCGAAAGGCCGCGAATGATTATTGTGAAAAGTAATAAATATTTATACACCCAGGTTATTGATGACGAAAGCTGCAGTGTGTTGGCCAGCGCTTCTACCTTAGAAAAAGATTTAAAATCTCGGTTAAAAAATACAAAAGATAAGGAAGCTGCGAAATTGATGGGAAAAGTAATCGCAGATCGTTTAAAAGAGAAAAAGATTACCCGGATTGCTTTTGATAGAAATGTCTATCCCTTTATGGGACGAGTGAAAATATTTGCGGATTCGGCCAGGGAAAACGGCATTTTATTTTAAGGAGTAATAACGTGAATACAAATACAAAGACGACTAATATGCAAGTGCAAGAACAGGAAGGGCTTGATATCTTTGAAGAAGAGGTTATTTCTATCAGGCGTGTTACCAAGGTTGTAAAAGGTGGAAAAAATCTCAGGTTTTCTGCAGCAGTTGTAGTCGGCGATAAAAAAGGGAAAGTCGGAATCGGCAAAGGAAAGGCAAGAGAAGTTCCCCTGGCGATCAAGAAGGCGGTTGCCGATGCCAGGAAGAATATCATCGAAGTGCCTGTTTTAAATGATACCATTCCTTATTATTCCATCGGAAAATTCGGAGCTGCCCGTGTCGTATTAAGACCTGCCTCACCCGGTACCGGGGTTATCGCCGGAGGGTCCGTGCGTGTTATCATGGAACTGGCCGGCATACGAAATATCCTTACGAAGAGTCTCAAGAGTAAAAATACCTTTACTGTTGCCCTTGCCACCATTAATGGACTGCGAAGCTTGAACGACCCCGAACAGATACGGGAGAAACGCAATATTAGCGAGGAGGAACTATGGCAGTAAAAAAGGAAAAATATCCGAAGATTAAGATAAAGTTAAAGAAAAGCATTATCGGACGGACAGAAAAACAGCGGGCCATTGTTCGTGGATTAGGTCTGCGCAAGATAAATTCCGAAGTAGAGCGTGAAAGCAGTCCTGAAATTTTGGGTATGGTGAAAAAAATCGATTTTATGCTTGACGTATCGGAGGTTGGGAAATGATTACATTAGCAAATCTAAAACCGGCCAAAGGCGCCGTAAAAAAGAGAAAAAGAATTGGTAGAGGTCCCGGTTCCGGTTATGGGAAGACCGCGGGCAGAGGTATGAACGGTCAGAAATCACGCAGCGGATATGCCAGAAAAAGAGGTTTTGAAGGTGGACAGATGCCCCTCTCCCGGCGGGTACCCAAACGGGGTTTTACAAATATATTTAAAAAGGAATACAATATCGTAAACCTATCTGAAATCGAGCGGATCGGGTTGGATGAGATCAAGTATGAAGATTTTTTCGAGAAACGGTTGGCAAGATACAGTAAGAGAAAAATTAAGATTCTCGGGTCCGGCGAACTAACCCGCAAGGTCAAGATTCATGCGCACAAATTTTCAGAGAGTGCGGTGCGGAAGATAAAGAAGAGTGGGGGGGAAGTTATTCTTATTGAAGGAGAAGGCAATTGATCACATTTTTTAGAAATATATTTATTGTTCCCGAATTAAGAAGGCGGATCTTTTTTACGTTTGCACTGCTGGCTGTATATCGAATGGGCTCTCACGTGGTGACACCGGGTATCAATACCGAAGCTTTAGCGCAGGCTTTTGAAGCCGCAAAAGATACAATTCTCGGCTTTATCAATATGTTTACCGGTGGAAGTTTGGGCAGAATGACCATATTTGCTATCGGCATTATGCCCTATATCAGCGCATCTATTATACTGCAACTGCTGCAGGTCGTATGGCCTTATTTAGAACGGATATCCAAAGAAGGAGAATTGGGAAAGAAAAAGATTACCCAGTACACCCGGTACGGAACGGTCGTTATCGCATCCATACAGGCATTTGGAGTGGCCATCGCCCTGGAAAATGCAGCGCCATCCGGCATGCCCATCGTTCTCAATCCCGGTTGGGGCTTCCGGTTATTAACTATACTAACCTTAACCACCGGAACCATATTTGTCATGTGGTTGGGTGAACAAATCTCCGAAAGGGGAATCGGCAACGGTATCTCCCTGAT
>JAGLQA010000309.1 GCA_023137075.1 Candidatus Aminicenantota bacterium | reverse complement strand
CCCGCCTTTTCCGCAACGGTAAATGAGGCGATTGCTTATTACAGTTCTGCCGACACTTACAATTGTAAACCCCCGGCCCAGGCGTTTGTCAACAACATCAGCGCCCAGTATAATAACGGGCCGTATGTGGGTTATGTAAACCGGTTCACCACCAGCAACGACAGTTACTGGGATGCCCGGGACCTGGGTTTTGTCTGTGCCCACGGCAGCAGGTGGTTATTTGCCCTGTCGAACGGGACCGTCTACCTGGATTATCTCAGCGACGGCTGGGGCGATGTGGACATGGAGTGGGCGATTCTCTATTCCTGCCTGGTTGTGGCCTCTCCCATAGAAAGGCCAAACGATTGGTGGAAACCATGGATTATCGAATCCACCGATGTTTTCGACCGTCTGCATATTGTCAATGGTTTCCGCACCAGCGCTTATGTTGCGCCCGCGGTCAACGTTACCACAAACTACTGCAGCCGGCTGAACAATGGAAATTATATCCTGGATTCCTGGTTCGATGCCATCTATGCCTATGGCTACTACTGGACGGCTTATGACCAGGGAACGTCGATGTATTACGGCACCTGCGAAAACGATAGGGTGAACAGCTTCGCATCGGATCCTTCCGCCACCCAGACATCGAACTTCCATTGTACGTATATGGACTAAAAGGAGGAGAACCATGAAGAAGAATATTTTAATCATTGCAATCGCCGTAATGCTGCTGGCATCCTTTTGCTTTGCCGAAGTCAGCTATGACAAATCCTTTGTAAAACCGGATCTATCCTTAGTGAAAAATATCTATAA
Organism: Candidatus Aminicenantota bacterium; assembly: GCA_023137075.1. Taxonomy (GTDB): domain Bacteria; phylum Acidobacteriota; class Aminicenantia; order UBA2199; family UBA2199; genus JAGLQA01. Next base: position 12,318 of record JAGLQA010000309.1, on the reverse strand, counting down.
AGCCCAACTGCGCAACCTGAATTTTGCCCAGGCCGACCGGATCGTCCGCAACATTTGCGGAATCACGGGAGAACCCCTGATATTGGATAACGCAAAAAGCAATAAGAACCTCCAGTACTACAGGACCCTCGACAATCAAACCTCATGCCAGATCGACAGGGTGACCGGCGATATTCTTTACCGGAACCATACCAAATTTCAAGGTTCCGCGCCGAACCTGCCTGCCAAAGACAATGCCCTGGACTTAGCCGGGAATTACCTCATGACTCTCGGCCTGTTCAAGAAAGGAATGGCCAAACCCCATATCTCCACACTCAAAGATGCTGTTAGGAACGGCCAGGAAACCGAAACCTTCGAAAAAATGAGAGTCGTAACCTTCACCAGGACCTTAGACGGTATCCCGGTATTGGGCGCATCCCGCGCGGCCGTAATGTTAGGCGCCAATGGCGACTTAGTCGGACTGGTGGTCAGGTGGATGGACGTGCAGCCCGAAAGAATTACCGGCAAAGTAGCAACCCTGGCCCAGCTCAAAAATTTAATCAAACGCAAAATGGCAGCCAGAAAACTCAATGTTGTTGTTAAAAAAGCCAACCTGATCATGTTCGACAACGGCAAAGGCACCATGAAACCGATGATTCACCTCGAGGGCGATCTAATCACCTCACAGGGAAAATTCTTCTCGGATTGGATGATTCCGGTAACCAAATAACCTGTACCATTCAGTCTTTGAGATTTTCCAAAGCATAATATTTCAAAGTGTTAATAAACCGGGTGCCGGTTTTCCGGCATCCGGTTCTTTTATATGGAATTTTTAACATGGAAAAACCAAAATATTTAATCCGGGAGATAAAAAAAATGAGACGAATTGCAATTGTAATATTCGCGGTATTATTAATACTAGTTTCGGGCTGTTCAAAGCCGGAAAAGATGGCAGACACACAAAAGAAGTTCACTTTTGAAACGGAAAAAGAAAAAGAAAGTTATTCGGTCGGTTTTCGCGCCGGTATCCAGTTGTATGGCATGGTAAAGAATAACGATATCGATTTTGACGCAGCCCTGCAGGGAATCAAAGACGCGGTTAACGAACAGCCGCAGCTCCCGAAAGGGAAAATGACGACTCTTTATTCCCGGTTTAAAGATAAGTTGATGAAACGACAGGAGGGGCGCCATAAAGCGGAGGCAAAAAAAAACAAAGTAGAGGGAGAAAAATTTCTCAAAGAGAATGCCCTCAGTGAAGGAGTCATTGTCACGGGCAGCGGTCTGCAATACAAGATTATCAAGGAGGGAACCGGGCCTGTCCCCGAAGAAACGGATATCGTAATACTGCACTACCGCGGCTTTCTAATTGACGGTAGGGAATTTGTCGATACCCGCAAACAGGAAGGGGCTCAGCCGGTTCAACTTCCGGTGGCACGTTCCCTGCCCTTCTGGAAAGAGGGACTGCAGTTAATGAAGGTGGGGGCCAGGCACCGGTTTTTTGTGCCCCCGGCCCTGGCCTATCAAGAATATGGCAACCCGCCTTTAGTCGGCCCCAATTGCGTTTTGGTTTACGATGCTGTCCTGGAGGGCATCGAAAAGTAGTCGATTTCCACTCAAGAACAGCCGCCCCGGTTATAATATCGACGAACCGCTTTTATACTCTTAATAAGAAATAAAAAATCGGGGCAGGTTTTCCCTGCCCCTGGCATTAACATTCAAGATTGATACAGATATGTCAGCTAACAGATTACGCAGGAAATAAGAGAACAGACACAGGAGAATTTAAAAGTTATTCCGCCGCCCTGCACTTTCCGCATTTCTTCGTCACCCAATTCCGAAATGGTTTTTTTGTTGAGTTCCAGTTTCTTGTTGATTTTTTTTGTTTTCATGTTTAAGACCTCCATTTTATTAATCTTGAATTGTATCATACACGAAAAAAAGCCCCAGTCAATTGGACTAAAGTTCTATTTTAGGTTTCACTTCTCCTCTTCTCCAATAAACCTAAAGTTGTATTACTAGCAGAAACCATTAAGCTCATTTTGGGTTAATCGGGAATTTCATCCGCGCCCACATCCGGGCCCGCCCCCTGGGGCCGGGCATCCCCTTCAAAATCATACGCCAATCCCTTATCGATTCCCATATCCACGGCAGCGGCGCTGTTTTTCAGGTGAAAATCGGTGTTTATCACATTCACAAAAAGATTCTTCGGAACACCCCTTATAGAATGAGGATCATAATTCAACTGCTGCCATTGGGCCAGCCGGTACTCCCGTTCATCCTCATCCGCCACCACATATAATGAATCGGAACGGAAATAGATATTGTAATCGAGTTTTATCCCATTGAGACAGTTGCTATTATATTCAAACCCACCGCCGCGGCCGCCGCACAAAATGTTATTGTAGATGTGAGCGCCGGTGCTGCCGTTTTTCAAACTGAGGGCCCAGCGCCCTTCGCCGGAGCGGAAATAAACCGTATTGTGAATAACGGTCAGGTTCTTGCTGCCCCACTCCAATCCCTGGCCATCATCCCAGGCCGCAATACCCCCGGCGTAATTGTGATAAATGATATTATTCCGGATGGCCGAATCACGCACCGAGGCCAGGTTGACAGCGGCTCCCCCACCCCGGCCGTTCTCATAAACCAGGTTATTCTCGATCAAACAACCCGAGGAAATACCGTCGCCGCCCATGGAGGGGTCGGCATTGATCTGGATGCCGCAGGCAAAATTGTGGTGCACGGTATTATTGCGAATCACCGCGTTATCGGAACTATTGGATATATAAATGCCGTGCTCCTCGGCGGAACCAAAGGCTGCACAATCTTCCACTAAGGTATCATCGGAAAAATCCGTAAAAATACCCCAACGGCCATTGCCGGCAAACACACAATCGTGAATTTCAATTTTATGGGAATAGCTCAACCGCAAACCGGCTCGGGGTGCGTCTTTAAAGGTAAGACCCGAAATTTCGATATGCTGCGCATCTTCAATAAAAAACAAGTCTTGTCGGCAATCACCGCCGTCTAAGACAGCCCTATCGGCCGATTGGCCTTTTATGTGGATTTTTTTGTCTTTGGTGCCGGAACGGTCTAAATAGAGGGTTTCTTTGTATGTTCCGGCATTGATATGAAGGGTCTCTCCCGGTTGGATTTCATCGAGGCCATGCTGAACCGTGTGCCAGGGACTCTCTTTTCGACCGTCATTACTGTCGCTGCCATCCAGGGATACGTAAAAATCCGCGCCGCTGTTATCGTTTCCACTGTTGTCACCGCCGGGATTTTTCGTGCTGCAGCCCGCGAAAACTCCCAGTAAACAAACAACAACCAGCACAATTTTAAACCGGTATATTTTTTTCATGCACTCATGATACCAGGTTCCCTAAAAACAGGGAAGCCGGGTTGTCATTCGCGTCGGCGAACACAGCGGCCAACTACCGGGAAAGATACTAAAAAAGGTTTAAAAATCACAAATTACAAACTATAAGGAATATTATTATAGGGCTTGACAGTGAATTGCTTTTACTGTAAATTTACCACCAAGGAAGGATAGTCGTGGCTCCCAAAGAATACGAATTGTTTGATAGATATTTTAACGCCCTGAAAGACGAATTGGAGACTATCCGGAACCTGGCGGTTTTCGGCCATAACGAATCAATCAGCTTAGAAAAAATATACGTTCCGTTGAAATTCAGGAAAAATATAAGGGAGGAAGAAAGTCCGTTAAACGGGAAAATACCTGGAGATGTAAAAAAGGATGCGCATACGCAAAGGGAACCGGGTCAAATAGATAACGAAGCGGATGTGGACCGGGCACTGCGAAAATATCGGCATTTAATGGTTACCGGCCCTCCCGGCGCCGGTAAGAGCACGATGGTTCAATACCTGGCCCTTAAAATTTGTAAGGAGAATATTACCTCACCCGAAGGGTACAGTATCCCGGTTCTTATAACCCTGCGGGAATTTATCCAGGGTAAAAAAGGTTTACGGGACCATATCAACGAAATTTTTGAAAGATGCGGCATCCGCAGAGCGAAAAAATTCATCGAAAAAAACCTTAACCAGGGTAGATGTTTCCTCTTTTTAGACGGATTCGACGAACTATTCACCACGAGGGAGCGGGACAGGGTGGTGCGGGAAATCCGGAAATTCTTAAAAAATTACCCTAAATGCCCGGTTCTAATCACCTCCCGGGTTACCGCCTATCCTGAAGAACTGAGCGGCTTTACCCGGCTGGAATTGACTGAATTTGACAACAAGCAAATCAACCGTTTTATCGATCGCTGGTTTGGCCCGGCCAACCGCGGCAAGGCGGACACTGTGATACGCTTAGTAACAAAAAATAAGGATATAGAGGCCTTTGCCCGGAATCCCTTAATGCTGGCAATTATCACCGCCTTTTATGACCAGGACTATGACATGAGGCAAAAACGCTGCAACCTGTACAAACGAATCACCGATGTTTTCCTTAATGAATGGGACGCTCAAAAAAAAATCGGGAACCGTTTCTCTCCCTCAATAAAAAAATATATTCTAAGAAAACTTGCCTACCGTAACCACTCCCGCCAGCGGCAAAGTTTGACGGAAAAAGAGATCCTCGAAGAGATCGAAAGGCAGACCTTCCCGCCCGGTTTTGAAACAGAACAATCCCGGTCTATCCTGGAAGAGATCGGGCAGCGGAGTTATATCTTCAGGCAGTTGTTCAAAAGCGCCTACGATTTCCTTCACATGTCCTTCCAGGAATACTTTACCGCCTTAGAATTAGCGGAGCACGAAGACGGGCTCGACACCCTTCGTTTACATCTCGCAGATCCCTGGTGGGAAGAACCCATCTTACTCTATGCCGGTATCAAGCGGGACGCCGGCCCGCTCATCAATATGATTCGAAAAAAAAAACCGGAAGACATCTTTTACAGCAACCTGCTGTTAGCGGGAAAATGCATCGCCGAAGCGGAGTATACCGACCTGTTTTTAAAGGAAAAAATCACCCGTGAACTCTGGCATCTCGTCAATAGCGGCGATTTTCAATTACTCAAGGAAAGAGCCATTGCCGTCCTGGCACGCCTGCAACCGCGTTTTATAATAGACGAACTGGTCAACCGGTTAACCGACAAGGAGTTAGGGGTACGACGATTCGCAGCAGACACCCTCGGTTTAATCGGCAATGCCGACGTCCTACCTGCGCTTTTAATGACCCTGGCAAAAGATACCGACAGCAAAATTCGCGGCCAGGCGGCCGCGGCTCTCGGGGAAATCGGAAGTACGGAAGCAGTACAGCCGCTTATCCGGGTACTCGGCAGCGATAAAGAAGGCCACGTGCGCCGCAGCGCTGCCGCAGCTCTCGGAGCCATCGGCAGCGATGAAGCCCTACCCGCCCTTTTCAAAACCCTTGTCAAAGACCCTGACAGCCTTGTGCGCGGCGGCGGCGCGGAAGCCATCGGAAAAATCGAAAGCCCCGAATCCATTCCCCGGATCATCCAGGCGCTCTCCACCGAGAAAGAAAGTTCGGTTCGCTGGCGCACCGCCCTGACACTCGGGAAGCTGTGCGGCAGCGACGCCCACGATTTACTCATCGAAACCTTGTCTAATGATAAGGACAAAGAGGTGCGTGAGAGCGCGGCAGAAAGTCTCGGTCACATCGGCAGCGCGGAAGGCACGACCGCCCTGATTAAAGCCCTGTCTTTCGATAGCAATGCCGATGTTCGCGGCAGCGCCGCCTACGCTCTCGGTCAAATCAAGAGTAAGGAAGCACTACCCGCATTGATCCGGACCCTTATTAGCGATATAAACGGTGAAGTCCGCGGTCGCGCCGCCTTTGCCTTAGGGCGGTTAAAAAACACGGCAGCCATCCCCTACCTGGCTGCCATTTTTAATACCCATAAAGAGAGCATGATCCGCGGCAATGCCGCCTACGCTTTAGGGGAGATCGGGGGAGGGGAAGCCATTCCCTTTTTGATCCAGGCCCTGACCATCGACAAGGATTCCTATGTGCGCTATCGGGCCGCGGAAGTCCTGGGCAGTATCGGCAATGTGGTTACCCTCCAGCCCCTGAAAATAGCCCTGGAAGATGAAGGTAGTTATTATGGTTGGCGTGTAAAAGACAAAGCTTACGAGGCATTAGAGAAGATCAGCAAACGTTTTCATGTTCGCATTGCCCCCACAAAGAACAAAGGAGAATAAACAAGCCCCCTCCCCGAAACCCGCGCAGGGGCACGGCGTGCCGTGCCCTCAAAATAGAATTACTGTTGTGAAAGTTGATTTTTTGTATTATTCGTATTATTATATCATCATGAATGATGCGAATATTAATAAAACAGGAGAAAGAATATGAGGCAGTTAGATCGCATAACCATTGATCCCGGAATCTGCCTGGGGCAACCGACCATCAGGGGAATGCGAATAACGGTTTCCCTCATCCTTAAACAGGTTGCCGGAGGTATGTCGATAGATGAAATCCTAAATGCTTATCCCGAATTAGAAAAAGAAGACATTGTACAGTCCCTCAAATATGCAGCATGGTTAGCATCGGAGAAAACTGTCATTATTCCAACTATACCCAGGGGGCTCGCCGGTGCCGGCGCTTAAATATATTGCCGACATGGATATTTCTCCGCTGACTGTCAGAAAGCTCAAGCAGAAGGGGTGGGACATTCAGCGGGTATCCGAAATCATGGATGCAAGAAGCAGCGATATAGATATTTTGCATTACGCAAAAGCTCAGAAAAAAGTAGTTATTACACATGATCTTGATTTCTCTGAATTATTAGCTATATATGGCTATGATAGTCCAAGTGTGATCAGTCTACGTCTTAATGATATGTTTCCTGATTTTGTTACTCAGCGAATTATCGATATCGTATTCGAATTGGAGAATGAACTAAAACAGGGGATTGTCGTATCTGTCGATAATAATTCCGCAAGATATCGAAATCTACCAATAGACTGACAGCCAATCCATCCCGTTCATCCCCCTCCTCCCTGGCAGGCATCTTTTAACGGAACAAAATTCCCTTCACTTTCGTTATAATTCTATTAAATATAAACAGGCGTTCAGGTAATTAAAAAAGCCCGTTAAATAAGAATAAAATATTTATTACAAGAGGAGTTACCATGAAACGATTGTACAAGAGTCGCAAAGAAAAGATAGTCGATGGTGTATGCGGTGGCATTGCAGAATATTTCGATACCGACCCGGTCCTGGTACGGATCATTTTTGTATTGTTTACCTTTGTGGGCGGTTCGGGAATCATTGCCTATATTGTCGGCATGATTATTATGCCGACAAACCCCCCTGGCGAAGAGGATGACAAAAAACCTGCCGGAAAGGCGGAAGAGAAATCAAAAGCCAAACTCGCAAAAACCTCCGAAAAACCGGTGAAAAAGGAATCGCCGGGTTCAGGTTCCCTGTTTATCGGAATTATCTTAATTATCTTAGGCGGTATTTTCTTATTCGATAATTTTCCATTCTTTCACTTCCACCCCTTCTACTGGTTAAAGAGGCATTTCTGGGAGTACTTTTTGCCCGGGATTCTCATCCTAACCGGTATTATATTACTGGTCAAGAGCGGCGAAAAAAAGTAAGGATTCAGGAATCAGTACTCTTGAATTCACTCGATCTTTCGATTAACATGTCTTTCAGGTCTTTTAATAGTTGTTTTTGCGGGGTGATAACATCCAGTTCATCGTAGTATTCACCCCTGTCGATGAACTCCCCTATAATAATGCCGACGGTGCTTAAAGCACAAATATTGTTATTTTGAAGATCAAGTATAAATAAAGCCAGGGGAAACAAAAACCCTAAACCCAACCGCAGCATACTTATCAGAGGCCGAATATTCCAGCCGCTCTTTTTAAACCGGTACTTCCTGTGGAGATAAAGCAAAAATTTAATAATCCCGAAAAATCCGAATAATATACTATTTTTTACCAGGAATCCCAGAAGGAAGAAACCGTTGAACAACACGTGGGCACTGTGAAAATTTAACGGGCCGCTTTGCATCGCCACCTGATAGATTTTATCGACAGCGAACAGGCTGAAAAAACCGATCCCTGCCGCGGCCCATCCCAAAGCTGCGCTGCCGGGAAAAAAGAGCAGGTAGATCCCCGACAAGCCCATGAAGGCGGAAAAAAACAGTATCTCCCGGCTCAACCAGGAACTACGCCAATTGAAGATGGCCCTGTAGGCACGAAACTTTTTTCCCAAATGTACAAAACTTAATCCCATTGCTGCCGCACCGGTTCCTAAGAACAGGAAGGGGTTGACCGCGGGACCGGTCGTAAGCAAGGCGGTAAAAAAGGCCACCAGTATATAAGCAGCAGTGGTAAAAAGCAATAGGGCCCACTCCGCTTTTAAGGTTATTTTGCTGACCGGAACTTCTAAAGAAAATTCGAAAAGTTTATCGATCGAACCGGAAGTAGGCGGGGCCGTAAATTCCGGCTGCTTGTCTCTTCTCAGGGGGATAAAATTGATGGCAGGTTCGATACCGGCATCGGTGAAACCTGCGGTTCTCTTTTTTTTTTCAACAGAAGTTTTTGTCCGACTTTTTTCAAAAAGTTGGCCGCCGGAGGCCAGGTCGTTAGAGTTTTCGAGCTCTGAAAACTGCAAAGCGCCCATGGGGCAGGCGGAAACGCAGGCAGGTTCCCTGCCTTCATCGATTCGTTTTTTACAGAAATCACACTTCCGGGTAATGCCCAATCCCGGCTCATATTTGGGAGCGTCGTAAGGACAGGCCCAGGTGCAATATTTACACCCCATGCATTTGGCCGGATCAATAGTAACGGCTCCTGTCGCTTCATCCTTCGAGTAAGCCCGGGCCGGGCAGTTACGTAAACATACCGGATCCACGCAATGATTACAAGCCAGTGAAAGATTGAAAACGGGTAGCGCCGGGTGACAGGATTCATTAAAGGTATGTACCTGCCGCCAATTCTTCCTGAGCCGGATGGGGGACTCACAGGCACTTTCACCGGCAGCGTTCAGCGACCGCTCGATAGAACAGGCTATTACACAGGCGCCGCACCCGGTGCATTTATTAAGGTCAAATAAAAAACTTTTTTGCATTATCCTTCGCCTCTGGCAGCCAGGGGGCGCTTTTTGAAAAAACTGCCCCCTGGACCCCCGCAAAAACTTTTATTAATTTTAGAATAATTTTTGGCACTATTAACGGCTCCCCATACATTCCACTTCTACCAGGGTGTCGTGAAAAGCCGAACCGTGCCCCATATCGGTCTCCCGGCCAAAAGAAAGAAAGTTGACTCCGCCGCCTTCGGAAATCCACCAGCCGTTGGTAACGGCAATACATCTAGATTTCATGCTGAAATCGATCTTCGCGGGTAAAATCAACTCGCCCCGGTCATTGAATATCCGCACCTCATCATGGTTTTTTATGCCCCTTTTCTCCGCATCTTCCGGCGTGATGAAGACAAAGGGCACGGGACTGAATTGCCGGATCAATTCTAAATTGTTAAACTGGGAATGGATCCTGTTCTTGGTATTGGGGGTCATAAAGTAGAGCGGGTATTTCGCGGCCTCTTTGGATTTGCGCCCGGTGGATTCGAGGGGTTCGGAAAAATCCGGCAGCGGATCTACACCCCAGCGCTCTTCCGCTTCCTTAGAGAAGATTTCTATCTTGCCCGAGGGCGTGGGAAACTTAAAGTCCGCAAAAGCTATTTCCTTTGTTCCCGGCGCCGGAATAGGTCCCTCTCTTAAACGCTCTAAGGTTAATTCGGGAAAGGGTTTCAGTTTGGTTTCCAGGTAGGCCTCTATCTCCGCGTCGCCGGGGCCGGGAATCTTATTTTTAATCTCTTCGGCTGGAAACCCCAACCGCCGGGCCAATAAATAGTATATTTCCGTTTCCGGCTTAACTTTTCCCGGTGGATTTATCACCTTTTGTTTGAGTTGAATATAAGGATGCCAGTAGGCGCCAATCACATCCGACTGTTCAAACATCGATTTCGCGGGCAGGATAATATCCGCTTCCCGGGCTGTGTCGGTCATAAACTGTTCCACTACCACCCGGAAGTCAAGGGAACGAAACGCCTTTAATACGGTATTGGTTTCCGGGTTCTGGGTTACCGGGTTGCCCCGTTCCACCCAGATCATTTTCAGCGGGGGATCCGTTGTGTCGAGTATATCCCTGCCCAGCCGGGCCGTCGATATGGATACCCGTACCACTCCGTCCGGTTCTTTGGGAGGGAAAAAAGCTATGGGGTCACGCACCTTATCGAAAATGCCGGTTTGCAAATTGGCATAAATCCAACCCGCTCCGGGTTGGCCGATATTACCGGTTATGACTGCCAGGGCAATGATAGCACGCATAGTCTGGCCGCTGTTGGTATAGCGCTGCATCCCGTAACCACCGGAGATACTGGCCGGTTTGATGTTTCCTAAATATTCAGCCAGACCTTCGATATACCTGGCCGGCACATCGGTCAGGGCTGAAGCTCTCTGTGGGGTAAAATCCCTTACCCTTTTTTCAAACTCCGGGAATCCTAACACATATTTTTCGATAAATTCCCGGTCGATGAGATTTTTTTTTATCAGCAGATGAGCCACACCCAGGGCCAGGGCGCCGTCTGTCCCGGGCTTAGGCTGGATCAAGAGTTCGGCCGTTTCCGAGGACCGGGTGCGCCGGGGATCAATCACGATTAATTTCGCGCCCTGCTCTAAGGCCAGGTCGATAGAGCGCATCTGGTGAATATTGGTTTCGGCCGGATTTTTACCCCACATGATAATCAAACGGGCATTTTCTATATCCCAGGGCGCGTTATGGATGTTTTCACCCAGAGTGAGGCGCGTCGCTTCCAATCCGGCCGGCCAGCATAGATCGCCGTAAGTAGTTGTATATCCGCCGTAGAGCCGCCAGAAATCGGCGCCCACGGCGTTCAGTAATCCCTTGGTGCCGCTGCCGTAATAGTAGAGCACACTCCGGGGGCCGTACTTCTCCTTGTACGATTGCAACTTCGCAATTATGGTATCTAAGGCCTCATCCCAGGAGATTTCCGCAAAATCAGCGGTTCCCTGCTTACGCTTCAGGGGAGTTAATATCCTGTCCTGGGAGTGCACCCGTTCCACATAACTCAAACCCCTCAAACAAACTCCTTCCGGGGTTGCCTTGTTTTGCGGGTCGGCCTCCACATTACAGATACGGCCATTTTCCACATAGACTTTCATGCTGCAGGTGCTGTAACAATTTCGCGGACAGGCTGTCGTGTATACTTCCATTTATTTTTCCTGAAAAAAATTTTGAGATACCTATTATAGCAAATTTTCCGGGACTTCGATAATCTTCTATCTCGATTTATGGACCTTGTCTTAGTTTAAAAACATTTAACCACGACTATTCACGAATACGTGCAAATCCAGGTGCAAATGATTATCACAAAACATGCCGGCATTGAGAATAAAAATAAAAATATACTTGAATTTTTTTATAAAAAAGATTAAATTATAATTTTAGAACAAATATAAAATTGTGAGGTTGCTAATGATAACAAGGCATGTTATAAAAAAAGAAATCGACAAAGTCCAAGAAGAATATTTGGATATGTTATATAAAATTGTGAAAGTATTTGAAAATTCAACTAAATTTACAAATTTCGAGATAGAGAAGTTAAAAAAGGATGAGGAAGTAATGGAATGGCATCGTTTTGTCGATCAATATGCCGGCTGCCTCGCCGATGATCGTATTGAAAGAGGAGACCAGGGAAAATTTGAAATAAGGGAAAAGTTAGAATAATGTATTTGTTGGACACAAATGTATGCATCCGGTTCTTAAATAAGAGGTCTTAAAAGATCATCGATAAGTTGAATAAAATAAACCCTGATGAAATCTTTATATGTTCTATTGTAAAAGCTGAATTATTCTATGGCGCCCATAAAAGTAATAATCCTGAAAAAACATTAACAATTCAAAAAGAATTTTGCGATAGATTCAAATCTTTATATTTTGATGATAAAGCTGCTAATTTTTATGGTGAAATTCGTTCTGATCTTGAAAAAATAGGCCGGATTATTTGGCCTAATGACCTGATAGCAGCTTCTATCGCTATTGCGAATAATCTTACACTTGTAACACACAATACGAAAGAATTCAGCCGTGTAAAAGGATTGAAATTTGAGGATTGGGAAGATTAAAACAAAGTGCTTTCTGTCAAGATGAGTTAAAAGCAATAAAAAGGTATAATCGTTTTTCAAGGCATTGCTCGGAAAACGGACCCACTTAACGGTGGGGGAAAAATATGTCAAACATGTTGATCAATCCCTATTCAAGAGAATTCCCTTGATTCATTATATTTCATCACATTTTCATACTAAAAATAATGGCTCCTCAAGAAAATCCG
>JAGLQA010000308.1 GCA_023137075.1 Candidatus Aminicenantota bacterium | reverse complement strand
AAATTTGACAGCTTTAAGGCATTATTATAGAAAATAAGAAAAAAGAGAGTATTTTACGATGATAAATAAGGAAATAATTGAGAAAAGATTGAGGGAAGAAGGTCCGAAGAAGTTTCGTTACACCTATGAAGTAGTAAAAGGATCCGGTATCTTCACAAATGGTCGCATGGAAATTAACTACAACAATCTCTTTAAAAAACTGGGCTTCGATCCTGTAAACTTTAAAGATAAGCGAGTTCTTGAAATCGGAGCCTCTGACGGCGCACTAGCTTTTTATTTAGAAGATATGGGGGCCAATGTGACGGCAATAGATGTCCAAGAGCCGACATTTTCCGGTTTTGCCCTTGTTCAAACAATGCGTAATTCAACTGTGGATCATAAGATAATGAGTGTGTATGATTTAAATAAGGAATTCATGGGGACATTCGATTATATTACCTTCTTCGGTGTCTTTTACCATATGAAACACCCTATTTTGGCATTCGAACGGATTAATGGCGTTTCTCAAGAGAATACACTCTTGTTTTGCGGCGGTCAGCTTGGTGACGGTTTCTTTTACAATAAGGATACACAAATGCAGGATGGATGTAACCTTCAATATATTACGAAAGAATCCTGCCCGGCAGCTTTTTCCGGAGAACTTGAAACCGTGAACGATCTCCCCTATGCTGCTTTTGTCGAAACTTCATTTCTTAAAGACACATCCAATTGGTTTCTCCCGAATCGCCGCTGTGTTGAAGCCTGGTTAAAGAGAACCGGATTTGAATTGATAAAAAGCTTAACCGGGATATCTAAAATAAGTGAGAACCCGGGCAAAAGTTTGAGCCCTGCAGATCCGATTGCGGCAACAGAAATTATGACCCGCGTCTCCGGCCATTTCTGTGCCTCTTATGTGGGCTCTGCCGAGCCCGAGTTTGGATTTTCTCCCTATAAAGCATCAAATTACATCCCAACTCGTATAGAACTGGAGGAAAGAGACAAGAGAATCAAAGAGCTTGAAAGAGAAATAGAGCAGCTAAAAAAATCGAATAAATAGTTAACGGAAAGTATCATATAATTTTCACCATAATCGTGAGTACTACCAATGATAACAGAGAATAAAAACCTATCCAAGAGCGCCTGGCTACCGATAGAGTATATGCGCGATTTCCTCCACTTTCTCGATGCCAAAGGATTTAAGTGCACAACGATTTTCGACATCGGCGCCTATAAAGGTCAATGGACGGAGGAAGCGTTGGCGGTATTCCCGGGCGCCGGGATCATCATGTTCGAGCCGTTAAAAGAGATGAAAGGTACATTAGACAAATTTTGTGCCGCCCATGAGGGTGCGCGCTGGTTTAACGTCGCTTTAGGGAAGAAATCGGGCACCGGCGAATTGATAGTTAAACCTTCCGAATCAGGCTCCTATTGTACCCCTGAACCGATGAAGTCAGTACCTGAAATATTCGAACGGCGGGTAGTTGAAACCAGGACCATTGATGATTTAATCAGGGAATGGGAAATCGCCCTGCCGGAGTTGGTGAAGATCGATGTGCAGGGCTTTGAGTTGGAAGTACTCGAAGGTGCAAGCAAATTGTTCGCTAAAACAGAGGTTTTTATTTTGGAAGTGTCACTCTATAGATTTCTGGGCCACCACCATCCCCTGTTCAGTGAAATTATATTTTATATGGAAAAAAAAGGATATGTTCTTTACGACATTATCAGCTTCCACCGCCGCTCTGTCGATCATGCCCTGGGTCAATTGGACGCATGTTTTGTTAAGCAGGACAGTTATTTAAGGGAGCGGGTTCCTTTAAAAAAACCTTTCGAATGGGATTGGTTTCGCCGCTGGGAGAAAGATGAGGTTAATATCGTCTGGGCGGATGGATTTCTCCGCCCGGAGGAGCAAGGGAATAAAACCTGGCGTTGGGCCGGTAAAAAAGGGACTTTTTACATCTTGAATAACAGCGGTTTCCGAAAAAAAATCACTATTAAAACCTTTATTCAACTTGCCTCCTCCAAAAAATCCGAGACTGAAATCCGGCTGAATGGGAAGCTCAGCGACCGGCTTAAAATCAAAGGGCAAATAAGGTATAAAAAAACGATCGTTTTACCACCGAACTCCGAAGTGGAAGTTAAAATCTCCACCGCATCGGAAAAAATCGAGACCGGCGGTCAAAATTATTATTTTCGCTTACTCGATTTTCAATACAACGTTACATAAATGAAAAATGACAAAAACTGAACATCTGCCATTGTTAGCCTATTGGAGTCAGCATAAATGCGGTTCCAATCGGATTCACCAGGTCATGGGCAAAGTGTGCCGTAATGATCTACTCGTGAAGTACGGATACGAAGAGGATGGCAAATGGTGACCTCACATGCGGGGAGGAGCGTATAGGTGAAGCTGCGTTTAGGAGATAAAAAATGAATAGAATAAAATATGTTTTAATTGTTGCAGTACTGTTATTAACTATAGTGGTGGTTTACCATTTGCTATTCGACCAAAATGATGATCTCACTTGCCCCACATATCCCAACGCAAATGTTATTCTCATTGTCGTCGACACCTTAAGGGCGGACCATTTAGGCTGCTATGGTTATTCCAGGAACACAAGCCCGGTAATAGACCGGTTAGCGAATGAAGGAATTATATTTAAAAATATGCTGGCCCAAAGCTCGTGGACCCGGTCAAGCACCGCATCGATATTGACAGGATTATACCCGAAGAATCATGGCGCCAACACAAGGGAACAGCGGCTCTCGGAAGAGGTAATTTTACTTCCGGAAATCCTGGGGAAGCATGGTTATCATTCTTACGCTTTTGTGCAAAATGTGAATGTCGGGGTGGCGGTCGGCTTTAATCAAGGTTATAAAGATTTTTTTACCGCCGGAGAAACACTGAAAGACGATTATCCCAACATGCATGTAATAACCGGGCATTTAAACGGAGACCTTTTGCAATCTATTCAAAAACTGAAAAATACGTCCAACAACTTCATATACATACACTATATAGATCCCCACGTGCCCTATACTCCAAGAGAAAAATATTTTTCAAAATCAAATAAAACAACATTTCCGATGAGTTTTTTTCGTTCAAGGGCACTTTATTCGATGAATAAAAGCCAACGGCTTAAAACAATAGAGGAAATGATAAATGCCTACGACGACGAAGTATTGTTTAATGATAAAATGATCGGTAACTTAATACAAACTTTGAAAGAAAAGAATGTGTACTCAAATTCCATCATCATTGTCACCTCCGACCACGGCGAGGAATTTTTTGAACATGGAGGGCTTTTACATGGACAGACACTCTATGAAGAGCAGTTGAGGGTTCCCCTCATCATCCGTTTACCTAACGGGATTCACAAGGAAGTAAATAGCATAGCAAACCAGGTTGACATCTTACCGACAATATTATCCTTACTAAAAATACCGGTACCCGGTCATATCGATGGCATCGATATTTTAAATATTAAAAACCGTCCCGGCCCATACAGTTATGCGGAGCTCGATTTAGATGGAAAAATTTTCAACTCCATTCAGACAACAAAAGAAAAATTAATTGAAGGTGTTATTTTTTCAAAACAAAAGGAGCAGAAATATAGATGGTTCCGTGAACGCGCAGGCATAAAGACGACTGGCGAGTCACTGGAATTGATTATAAGCTCCTTTCGTAGGAATCGAACCATCCAGGTATTATTGGACGGGAAAGTCTTAGACCAATTGGAGATAACACCAAAGACGCAAATCATCAACATTCCCTTACCGGCAGTTGGGGAAAAAATAGTCACCATCAAGTCATTAACTCCGTGCCGGTCACATGCGGATATAGGAGTAGGCAATAACACGCAATGCCTGGCTTTTCGCCTGTTCAAATCCAAGAGTGTTAATATTAACGATAATCTTATCGAACTTCACAAAGAATATTACATGTTGGCGGAGGACCCGGGGGAATTAAATAATGGATATAACCAAAAAAAATTCAAGAAGATCATTATGCAGTTGAAAAAAAAATTAAAAAAATATAAATTGGATAAACGTAATATCCGCAAGAGCGAAGCACCGGTTAAATTTAGTAAAGAAGAATTAAACGCGCTGAAAGCCTTAGGTTATATCAATTGAAAGAGTGGCCGTTCACTAATATCGAGTGAATGGCAGGAATACTATGAAGAAAAAAAAAATTATCTGTATGATACCGGCCAGGATGGGCAGTCAAAGACTGAAACAGAAAAATCTCCGCGAAATAAACGGGATACCTCTCATAAGCAGGGCCATAAGAAAGTGCAAAGAGGCCGCCGTTTTTGCCGAGACCTGGGTCAATTCGGAGCACCCCAGATTTGGTGAAATTGCCGAACAGGAGGGTGTTTTTTTTCACAAGCGGCCCGCTGAATTAGCAAATAATAAAGCTACCAGCGAGCAGTATATCCATGAATTCTTAACCGATCATGAGTGTGAATATTTAGTGCAGGTGCACAGCATTGCCCCGCTGCTCACTGCTCGAGAGGTAAGAGAATTCACAATGTTTTTTGCGCGCAGCGAATACGATGTTTTATTAAGTGTCGTGAATGAGCAGATTGAGTGTGTTTACCGGGGGAAACCGGTTAATTTTACTTATAAGGAGAAGACCAATTCCCAGGATTTGCAGCCTGTGCAGCGTGTCACCTGGAGTATTACCGGGTGGAAAAGGTCTGTCTATTTAAATGCCTTTGAAACCGGTAAGTGCGCCACTTATTCCGACCATGTCGGTTATTTTCCGATCAGCAGGATGGCCGGATTGATTATAAAACATGAAGAGGATTTAAGAATGGCGGAAGCAATATATCGAAAGGGCTAAATGATGAATTATGAATGATGAAGGAATTCTTTGAACTCTTCCATTGAGGAAAAATGAATTTAACTCAACTAGCAGCATTTTTAAAAGATTTAAAAGCGGAACTCGGGTCGGACTCGCGGACGACTCTCTCCCAGGTGAACAAGGATATTTCTCTTTCCACGGACAAGCACCTGCATAAAGAGATTACAAATTTCCTGGACGCCGGTTCTCCTTACCCGGTATTATCGGAAGAGGGCGGTGAACAGGTCGATTTCCGGGAATACAGCGGTTATTTTTGGATAATCGATCCCTTAGACGGCACCCTCAACTATTCCCGGTCCATACCGATGTACTGCATATCCATTGCCCTGTGGTGTAAACAAGAACCTATTGTGGGAATAATCTACGACATCTACCATGACGAAATGTTTACCGGTGTTGTGAAGGAGTCCGAAATATGTAATAAAAAAGGGGCCTGGTTAAACGAAAAAACGATAGATACCAGCCCGGTTGAAAGCAAGAATCAGGGTGTTATTTGTACCGGGTTTCCTTCGTGGCGGGATTATGGCACGGACAGCCTGACCCGGTTCGTGCGCAAAGTACAGGAGTGGAAGAAGGTGCGCATGATCGGTTCCGCAGCCTTATCCCTAACCTGGGTGGCCTGCGGCCGGGCGGAAGCCTATATGGAAGAGGACATACGTATATGGGATGTAGCCGCCGGGTTGGCAATCGTAAAAGCAGCCGGTGGAGAAATCTATTTTAAAGCCAGTGAGCGGACCAATTTTATCACTGCCGCGGCAGTCAATCGATATATACCAATGAAGGAAATACTTTAAATGCGTTAAAACACGCCGCGATGTGTCTCAATAATCGAGGAAGTAGAAGAAAAGAAAATAAAAAGGAGGTAAGAATTTTGCATTCGGAATATCAAAAAAACATCAAAATATGGAAAAACACGAAAACTCTCGACGGCCTGATCGATGACCTGGCCTTTACCGAAAACAAAAGGGAAGCGGAAATCGCCCTGTTAGGCAGCAAGCCCATAAAATTAGAAGAATTTCCCGGTTTAAAGGGTATTTTCCGAGCGGGAGTGGGAAAAGATAACGTCCCCATCGAGGAAGCAGCCCGCAGGGGAATTAAAGTGGCCTTCCCCTCCCCGGCAACAATTGAATTTGTTTTTGAGGAAACGGCAAATTTTACTTGCTTCTTGGTATTAAAAATGTTATATGCAAGTATCGGGACTTTAAGTCCGTGGGTTAAATTTCCCCGGGCCTCCTTGCAGGAGAAAAACCTGTTGATTATCGGGCTGGGAAATATAGGGCAAAGAGTGGCTAAAAAAATGAAGTCTCTTATGTTTGTTAAGACCTTTGATATAGCTGATAACCGGGAGGGAGAACTTCACGAAATGTTGAAAGGGGCTCACTGCGTAACCCTTCATATTCCCAATGTGCCGGAGAATAAAAATTTTATAGATGAGGAAAAACTCGCTCTCCTCAAGAATGGAGCCGTATTAATCAATACGGCCCGGGGAGCTGTCGTTTCCGAAGACGCTCTTTATAAAGAATTGGAGAGGGGCCGCCTCTTTGCCGCATTCGACGTGTATTGGCAGGAACCCTATGCAGGGAAATTAAAAAGATTTCACCCGGATCGTTTTTTTATGACCCCCCATGTTGCCAGCACCTGTGATGCTTTCCTGAAAGGCTCCACAAAAGATTTTAGAAAATTAGTAGAGGAGGTAATAAATGGTTAGATCCGGTATAATCGGTTTCGGTAAAATGGGTCAAATCCGTGCCAAAGAAATCTCTTCTAATGGAAAAGGCGCGGTTGTTTCCGTTTATGAACCGAATGAAAACATCGATTCCCAGGAATTTCACAGGGCAAAATCCGCGGAAGAGATCATTCATGACCCAGCCATCGACGCGGTTATTATATGCACGCCCAATTTCTTGAATAAACCACTCACCATTGCGGCGCTAAAAGCCGGGAAACATGTTTTTTGTGAAAAACCGCCTGCTTTTAATGCCGGGGAAGTGGAGGAGATAAAAGAAGTCGCCGAATTTTCCGACAAAAAGCTGATGTATGGCTTCAACCACAGGCATCATGCCAGTATCCAACGTATGAAAAAACTCATCGATTCACAAGAATACGGTAATGTATTGTGGATGAGAGGCCGTTACGGGAAAAGTGTCGATAAGGATTTTTTTAAAGATTGGAGAGTGAAGCAAAAATCGGCCGGGGGAGGAATTTTTTTAGACCAGGGCATTCACATGCTGGATTTATTTTTGTACATAGGAGGTGAATTCGATGAAGTAAAATCCTTTGTTTCCAACCTTTACTGGAAACTCGATATCGAGGACAATGTTTTTGCTATTTTCAAGAACAGCAAAACCGGCATGGCAGCCTCGCTGCACTCAACCATGACCCAGTGGCGGCACCTTTTTTCTTTTGAAGTTTTCTTAGAGAAAGGATATATGGTGCTTAATGGGCTTAAGACCTCATCCGGGACATACGGGGATGAAGTATTATCTATCGCCAAAAACCGCAGTACCGCCCCGGCCGCCACCTGGAAAGATGAGGAGCGCACTACGTATCATTCCGATAGTTTCTGGAAATCCGAGGTAGAACATTTTTTCACAGCTATTATAAGTGATAAGCCAATAGAAATAGGTAATATTAACGATGCATTAAAACTGATGCAAATGGTTGACAAAGTATATGCGGAAGGGAGGTTATAAATGGATGACTTGCAGTTTATCCGGGAATATCTTAATATATATAAGCAGACGTTGTTTGATACCGATGTATCTAAAGAACTGGTAGAAATGCGGAACCTGCTGCTAATTACAAAAGAAAAGGGGAAAAAGATGGTCCTCGCCGGCAATGGAGCCAGTGCAAGTATCGCCAGTCATGGTGCTTTCGATTTCAGTAAACAGGCTGGAATCAGGGCGGTTAGTTTTAATGAACCGGGATTAATTACTGCTTTTTCCAATGACTGTAGTTATGAAATGTGGATAAAAAAGGCATTGGAACTCTATGCGGACCCGGGAGATGTAATCGTGCTGATTAGTTCCAGTGGGAGATCAGCCAATATAGTCAACGCGGCAAAATATGCTAAATTCGTGGGAAACCCGGTTGTTACCTTTACGGGATTTGAAAAAGATAATCCATTAAAAATCCTCGGGGATATTAATTTCTGGGTAGACAGTAAATCTTATAACATTGTAGAAAATACCCACTCCATCTGGTTGATGGCTGAGTGTGACCTAATCATTGGAAAATCCGAATATAAAATCGATTAAAATGGGCAAGATAGATATTTTTATTTGTGATTGGCGGAAGGCAAAGCCTCCTACGATAAATACCCGGGAAACAAAAGAAAAACTCCTGGAAAACCTGGCCGGGGCATTTCTGAAATTGGCATCCGACACTCAACAATCACAAGGTTTTTTTTCAGTCATACTAGGAGGGGGTAGAACGCCCCAGGAATTGAATAAGAACATTGTAAAATCTTCCGCTGCAAAAAAAATCGATTGGAAGCGGGTCATTGTATTTTTTAGCGATGAACGCTGCGTACCTCCCGATCATAAAGACAGTAATTTCAAACTGATTTTCGATACCCTGATCGAACCTTTACAAATATCACGGGATAACGTCTATAGTATAGTCGGCGAACTTAAGCCGGGAGACGCTGCCGCCGATTACCGGGAAAAATTAGCCGGTTTCGCCGGCGACGAACCCGTCCCTGTTTTTGATCTAGCCTTATTAGGTTTTGGGGCCGATGGGCATACCGCCTCCCTATTCCCCGGTTCCAAAGTTTTGAAAGAATCACACTATTTGGCAGTATCGGCAGGCAGGGGGCCCGAAGGATTGGATCGAGTTACGGTTACTTTCCCAGTTTTTAATGCCGCAAAAAATGTCTGGCTGCTTGCAGCCGGTGCCGAAAAATCGCAAGCTTTTCGTACTCTTGTACAGGGGAGTTACGATCCGCTCAAATTACCTGCCCTGGGAATCTGTCCCCGAACCGGCGACCTGGTTTATTGGATAGATGAAGACATAAGCAGCGGATTGCAAATAAAGAGATAAATTGGACAAGCGTTTAATTTCACAGGATATTAAAAGAAAGTTGAATCCCATATATATCTGTAAACGGTTAGGGGCAAAGTTCTTGTGGAACGCACAAATCCTTTTAACTCTTTTTGGATTATACGAAAATTGTGACGGCGAAAAGCTAAAAAAATTAAAAGACATCCATAAAGGTAGGATTGGATTTTTAATCGGCAGTGGGCCCAGTGTCAGGGTTGAAGATCTGGAAAAACTGAAAAATGAGGTAACCTTTTGTTTTAACCGGTTCCACTTAGCCTATGAAATGTCCTCTTTACGTCCGCTGTATACTGTATCTGCCGATATGGGAATGATTAACAATTTTGGGAATGAAATTGTGAAGAAGAGTTGTGGCACAGTTTTTATCGCCGCTAAAGAACGACCGGTCCTGGCCGGTGATTTTACCTGGTTAGGCGCAAAATATAAGGCCCCACCATTGGTCTTTTCGAAGAAAATTTATCATCATGTAACAATAGGCGGAGCAAGTTTATTAGTAGCATTGCAAATAGGATACTTCATGGGAATAGAACATTTCGTGTTGTATGGTATTGATCATTATTTTAAATACAAAATAGAAGAGTATAATGACCAAAGCAATGATTATTGCACTGCTTCCGGCGATGACAACCACTTCATCAAAAATTACCGGGGTGGGAAATCCTGGTGCCTGCCGGATACGAAAATGATTGAAAAATCATTAAGGTGGGCGGATTGTTTTTTACGTGAAAAAGGGGGCTGGATGATCAATGCTACAAGAGGTGGAAAATTAGAAATCTTAGAAAGAAAAAGTTTGGCAAAGATGATGCAAAAATTAAATAATTCACAGCAGTGAGCATATACGATAAAAATAAATCCTTGAGCCCGACCCAACAGGGAGTTCTGTTAAAAAAAAGAGGAAGCTACTATGACCAAATTATCGATTGCCCATATTGTCAATCCCGTGATTGTCGGCGGCGATTCGGACCTGTACGCGGCCCAGCCGGTAACCTTTGAAACCATGCGGCGGGCCCG
>JAGLQA010000307.1 GCA_023137075.1 Candidatus Aminicenantota bacterium | reverse complement strand
TCATTTTTGCCGGGGGTAGATGTTAACAGAAGAGGGCAGGGTTCTACTTCTTATGATCTTGTAATGAGGGGTAGTAATTTTGAACAGATTCTCATTATGGTAAACGGAATTCCTGTCAACAATCTTCAAACAGGTCATTTTAACACAGATCTCCCTTTTACTCCGGAGGATATTGAACGGGTAGAAATATCAAGAGGAGGGAATTCTGTGTTTTACGGGATAACAGGTTTCGCGGGAATTATTAATATAATTCTAAAAAAAAGATCTGATATAAAATTAAATATTTTTGCCGGGGAAAAATCATTTTCTGAAATTGGCGTATCTGCAGGAAAAAATCTTAAGCATTTTAATTTCGGAATTTCAGCCAGAAGATCATCCTCCTCGGGATATTACAACGGGCAGGAATTTGACAACATCTCTTTCAGATCAAACATGTCTTTTAATTCAAAGGTTATTACAGGATCAGTTGAAACAGGATATCTAAAAAAAGATTTCGGAGCTAAGGATTTTTATGCTCCTTTTCCTTCACTTGAAAAGATAGAGTCAGGGTTGGTGCAGTTCAGAATTGTAAAAAGGGGGAAATTGTCCCATAAATTATCATTCTCTCACAATCTCCATAATGATAATTTTATTTTGGACAGATATAATACCGGTTATTTTAATTCAACATCAAAAACAACCCAAAACTATTTAAAATTTCACTCTGATTATAATAAAAAAAATGTTTTATTATCAGGTGGCATCGATCTGAATTTAATGAAAATGGACAGTACTACAATGGGATTACACACTCAGAAAAGGGGGGGGATTTATTTTGCTCTGGGATTAAAGGAAGATCGATGGGGATTCGACCTTGGATTAAGGATGGATTCCGGTTTGGACAGGAAATCACAGGTCACCTTCTATACCGGTATTTATAAGGTTTTCAGTAATAAATATACCCTCAGGGGAAATATTGGGAGGGCAGTAAGATATCCGACCTTCACGGAATTGTTCTACAACTCTCCATCAAATATAGGGGATACGGAACTCTTGATGGAAAAAAGTGAAAATTTGGAAATATCATTTTCATACCCACATAAGAATTTCAATATGGATCTTTCGGTTTTTTACAGAAAACAGGATCAAATGATAGATTGGATTAGAAATGCCGATGAAGTAACATGGCGGGCGGTAAATACAGAAAGAAATGATGTCTCAGGATTTGAAATATTGATTAATTACAATTCCGAAGACTTCAGGGTTCTATCTTCATTTGAGCGGGTTTTTATTTTGGGATATGAGTCCGGATACCAGTCAAAGTACGGGTTCAGATTTCCTGATATCAAATGGAGTGCCAACTTCCAATATAATGTTTCAAGCAAAATTGACCTGGTTTTTAATTATATTTATAAACAGATCTTTGAAACAAAGGAACATGCGAATTTATTTAATGTAAGTATAGGATGGAAGTCAAAGATATTTGGAATTTCCATGCATATTGATAATATATTTAATTCAATAATTGAAGAGATCCCCGGGATTAAAATTCCGGGGAGATGGATCTGGTTTTCTTTAAATTTCGGGACATAATTGAATATAGTGACTTTTCCTTTTTGAAAATTTGAAAATTGCGCGCACGGTTAGGGATCGTGAGGTCGGAGGTTCGGTGCGTTCAAACATGAGATAATAAATCACCTATTCCCAACCCTGCAAAGCCGGAACCAAAAAGGGCCGTAAAGAGACGTTGATTTTCCTTATCGGGGGCTTAAAAAAAAATTTCAGACCCCTTTATTGCACTGATGAGAGAATGTAGTCAGTGATTATCTTATGTACCGGAACAGAAGATGTATAATTTCCTCCTGTAAAAACGACTACCATATCCACTTTCGGAAACACACCGATCAATTGACCACCCCAGCCGGACCTCAGAAATGCCTTGAAATTCTTTTTGCCTGAATGAAAAGTTTTAAAAAACCAATGGTATCCATAGCTGTCTCCTTCAAATTTTCTCCAGTTAGGGTTGGTTATTTTTGCATGTGTTTCTATTGATTCGTCAATCCATTCCTTTGAGAGAATTTTCCTCCCATTCCAAACACCATTATTCAGATAGAGTTGACCTATTTTTGCCATATCTCTTGGCCGCATATATATATCACCAGATGTATATATGACTTCGCTGGTTAATTTCGTCCATACAGCGTCAGTTATGCCTAACGGTGTAAAAAGGTGTTTAATGGCAAATTCCGTTATATTCATGCCGGTTACAGATTTTATTATCTCTCCAAGAAGGATGACATCCCCCCCGCTGTAATACCATCGAGTACCTGGTTCAGTTACAGCGGGTTTTTCCAGAATAAATTTTATGGGATCATCAACATTAAACATTCGTACTACATCATTTTTTGATGGATCTAAATAATCCACATCCATTTCATTCCATTCCAGGCCGGATGTCATGGTAAGTAAGTGTTTAATTGTGATCTTTGCTTTTCTATCATTATTAAGATGAGAGTACTTTGGGAAAAATGTAAAAACCTTCTCATTCACATTTTTTATAAAACCCTTACTTATGGCAATCCCTATTATTGATGAAGTGAAAATTTTGGTTACAGAATGAGTATTATGAAGAGTATCCTTTCCAAACTCAGTAAACTCACCCTTGCATTGATCAGCCGAATATAAGTATCTATGTCCATTAAAATATTCCTCAAGAACAAGTTTTCCATTTTTCACAATCAATATACTGTGAATGTTCTTATATTTATCAGCACGTGTCAATTCAAGATCAGATCTTCATTTCCGCTGATTTTCCGGCTCTTTCTAATCACTTGAAAGTCATAAATAGCATAGATAATAAAAAAAGTCAAACGTTAATATCGATTAACAGCAATTCTAATTTTGAAGAATTGAACCTCATGTAGATCTATATTTTAGAATATAAGACATATTCGAGCGAAATTGTCATTCACTTGCCTCGAGAGTAATCTGAAAACGACTGCCGTTAATGGT
>JAGLQA010000306.1 GCA_023137075.1 Candidatus Aminicenantota bacterium | reverse complement strand
CATGTTGGCTTTCCCCACAAATTTTTTTGAGGAGCCAAAAATTCTAACATCAAGGGTATGACAAATAATGTCATCGGTCTAATTTAAGTGAAAGCTTTTATGTCTTTACCGGCAGAGGTTATTTACATCCTTCTTTTTTATAGTATAATTAATAGGCATCCTCGAAAAGGAGAAAAATTTGATTTTTTTAAAGGATTTTCACATTCTGAATCCCGCTGAAAGGGAATTTGATTTTTACCGGGGTTCCCTTTTGATAAAAGACGGCAAAATCGCGCAGATATACCGGGAACCCGAAAAACCGGAACCTGCCGAAATCCAGGGAGCTGAAATCATATCCGGCCATCCAAGTAAATTGATCTTCCCCGGGTTTATCCAGAGCCACATCCACCTCTGCCAGACCTTGCATCGAAACCTGGCCGAGGAAATGCCCCTGCTGCAGTGGCTCACTGATGAAGTCTGGCCCTATGAGGCAACCCTTGATCGAAAAAAAATGGGCCGGGCTGTGATTATGGGATTAAAAGAAATTATCAGCAGTGGAACCACGGCCATTCTCGATATGGGAACCGTGCATGAGCAGGAAGTAATTTTCGAGATCATGGGCCGGGTCGGCTTCCGCTATACCGGCGGAAAAGCGATGATGGATAAAGTCTCAAACGCACCGGAAGGATTAAAAGAGAGTATGGATGAATCCCTCGATGAGAGCATTCGCCTCTATGAAAAATTTCACAGAAGCCACGACGGTTTACTTCACTATGCACTTTCGCCGCGGTTTTTACTGAGCTGCAGTGACGAACTGCTGCGCCAGGTGAAGATTTTTTCCGATGACAACGATTTAATTATACAGACACACGGTGCCGAACACCCGGATGAAGTTGAAACCATAAAGAAAAAAATCGGTTTCGGCAATATCGCCTACCTTGAAAAGATCGGTGCCTTAAACAACAATACGGTCATTACTCATGCCGTGCACGTAGATGAAAACGAAAAAGAGATCCTGCAGGATTATGCCATAGCGGTGGTTCACTGCCCTTCCACAAACCTGAAATTGGGAAGCGGAATCGCGCCGGTAAACGAATATCTGCAAAGAGGAATCACTGTGGGCCTCGGCACTGACGGAGCCCCATGCAACAACAGCCACTCTGTTTTTTTCGGAATGAAATTGGCCTCCCTTCTGCAAAAGGGGATCAATCACAATCCCTTACTTTTCCCGGCCGAAGAATCCTTGAGAATGGTTTCACTGCGGGGCGCGGAAATCATAAAAATGGGCGATACGGTGGGTAGTATCGAAGAGGGCATGGACGCGGACCTGGCAATCCTGAATATGGATTCACCCCAGACTTACAATTTCGAAGAAAACCCTGCGGCGGCAATCGTCTTTGGAGCTGATGCCCGGAATGTATATGCCACCATGGTCAGGGGAAAATTTCTTTACCGGGAAGGGAAATTTTCAACCACCCTAGAAGCTTTAGACCGCAGTTTCAATTCCAATTTACGAGTACTTTAGGGGCAGAAATCCCAAAACAAAAACGGGGGGTTGACAATTGATTCGATTTTGGTGATAATTTTCCTTAAGAATCAGCCAATATTTCTTAAGGAGTTTCACATGATCAACGTAGATAGGAATGAACGGGTCCTTCACCTTAAAATTAACGTGCCGCCGGTCAATGTCTTTGATACGGCTGCCTGTAACGAACTGGCCGGAAAATTGAAAGAGGCCGCGGCGGATGAGACAATCGCGGCCGTACTACTTTCCGGTGAAGGCAAATGCTTCTCAGCCGGCGCATCGGTGGAGGAGCACGGGGAAGAGCTCGCTAAAAAGATGATCCCCGCCTTTACGGCAGCCTGCCAGGCGCTGTATGAGATGCCGGTGCCCACCGTTGCATTGATTCACGGTTTCTGTTTCGGAGGCGGTTTCGAACTGGTACTTTATGCCGATTTCATTGTGGCAGACCCCACTGCCAGTTTCGCTGTTCCTGAAATA
Organism: Candidatus Aminicenantota bacterium; assembly: GCA_023137075.1. Lineage (GTDB taxonomy): Bacteria > Acidobacteriota > Aminicenantia > UBA2199 > UBA2199 > JAGLQA01. Next base: position 3,309 of record JAGLQA010000306.1, on the reverse strand, counting down.
AAGCTTGCCTTCTTTCCTCCCTTAGCATGTTCGGCGCTTCCTGGTATTGTCGGCAGGCAAAATGCCGCTCACCTGATTTTTACAGGTGATACCATAGATGCAGAACGTGCCCATGCCGTAGGCCTGGTCCAGAAAATTGCCGGGCAATCGGAGTGGGAAAACATTGCAAAAGGTTTCAACCGCAAAAGCGCGCCGGTACTACGGCTGGCAAAAGAAGCCTTCAGGCTTGGTCTGAAAACCCCGGTTGAAGAAACCGACGGTACGATTACAAAAGATTTATTTCTCAAGCGTCTTTATGAGATCGAGGATTTGAAAGAAGGGATTGCCAGTTTTGGCGAGAAACGAAAACCCGCCTGGAAGCACCGGTAGACGCCACAGCACTTCCTTCCGGCGATTCAGCGGTTCAGTGAAGGGCATTCGGGATAGGCAAGTGACAATTTCAACCCGCTACCCATTCTTCTTGCACGTAACCGCCTATATTTCGTTTTTCCGGATCGAATCCAACACCCACCAATACAATCTCTTTACCCCTGGAAAGATACTTTTCAGAGTATTTCATCTCTTTGATTTGCTCTAACGCATCCTGTTCACTGCCGATTTTGAACTCCATGATGTACACTCTGGTTTCTGTTTCAAATACTGCGTCGATCCTACCGATATTGGTTGGGTCTTCGGACTTAACATCAGCACCGGCCAATTTTAATATTAAATAGATAACAGTGTGGTAATAAGCCTCTTTCTCACCGATAAAAATATGATAGGGAATCGAGGCAAATAGAGATTTTAGCTCTTCCATTAACCGGTCCATGCTGTTTTCTTCTATTGCCTCCACCACACGGTCTATAACCCGGCCGGCCAAAGCCATATCTTTTTGGGTATAATCCTGGAAAAGATAAGTTAAAAAAGAGTCCCGCACTTCTTTGTTGGGATAAGATAACCGATACCTTTTCTTTTCCCTCTTGAGATAAATTTTTTTAATGGTCAGATAACCGGTTTGAAATAGAAGGGCGGAAATGTCCATGTTATCGATTTCAAAGCTGTCAAAGGTATAACTACTCACCGGGAGTTCTTCAAATCCTGTAATGTCACGCCTTTTATTCTTAATTATATTAATTAAAAAACTGGGGGTCCCGGTGGAAAACCAGAAATTCTCAAAACTTTCCTCTTTAAACAAGTTCAATATGGAAAATGGATTATAAACAAAATTCTTGCCGTCCCAGGAATAACCGTTGTACCATTTTCGAATTTTTCCTTTCAACTGGTTTTTGGAGATATCCAATTCGCCTGCCATTATCTCGATATGCCGGTCAAAATAGTGCAACAATTCATCTTCGGTATATCCCAGCAGGGTAGAGAATTGCCTGGAAAGGGTGATATCGCGTAAGTTATTGAGATCGGAAAACACCGATACTTTGGAGAACTTCGAGACACCGGTAATGAATACAAACCTGAGGTATTCATCCAATCCTTTAATGACACCGTAGAAATTTTTTAAAATATTCCGCATTTCTTTTGCTTTTTCTATTTCTTGATTCTCCACGTAATTGATAATTGGTTTATCATACTCATCGATGAGAATCACCACCCTGCCCTTTGCGGACAATTCTTTTATCAACTTTACAAAGGCTTCTTTGTAGTCTCTCTCTTTATCCACTGTCAAACCGTAAACCCCGGCATAATCATTTAGGAATCGTTTGAGAGAATTTTCCAGGACTTCCGGTGTTTTAAAGCTTATTTTCATAAAATCCAGGTGAATGACAGGGTGTTTTTTCCACGGGATTTGGTCGTATATCCATAACCCTTTAAAAAGTTCTTTATTACCGGAAAAGATTTCTAAGAGAGTTGAAATAAGCAGTGATTTTCCGAAGCGGCGGGGACGGGATAAAAAATAGTACTCCCCACCCTCGGCTAGAAGCTGGTGAATCTCCCTGGTTTTGTCTATATAGAGATAATTCCCGGTTTTGAATTTACTGAAGGTCTGGATACCGATGGGCAAATTTTTCATGAATCAATTATACTATTCTAATGGAATTTTTACAACTAATTTAACTGTTCCCTCTCCATGTCCTTGTCAAGTATGCGTATATATTAAAAAGAAATGATTGCCTTTTAGCCCGTATTTCCCAGGAGAAATGTAGCGGTGCAAAATTCTCTTATCCCCTGCCGGGGGCCGAACTTTTGAAAAAGTTCGATCAAAACTTTTGTTGATTTAGAAACAAAAAATTGGACTTGCAACTTTTGTTGTATTCATGATATAATAATTTTTAGTTTCTACGGACGAGCGGCAATGTCAAAAGTTCAATGAAAAAAATGAGGAAATATTTTCGTACATATTTATTAAATAAAAGGAGGTAAAATGAAAGCAGCATTATACTACAAAGGTGAAAAAGCACTACGTATCGAAGAAGTACCAACCCCGGAACCCGGTGCGGGAGAAGTACTGGTAAAGGTTGCCGCCTGTGGCGTTTGTCACACCGACCTACATTATCTCGACCACGGGGTACCCACATTTAAAGAACCTCCCATGATCCCCGGCCACGAGATTAGCGGCGTTATCGAAAAGATGGGAACCGGCGTACCCGGTTGGAACGAGGGCGACCATGTTATTATCCCGGCGGTTTTAACCTGCGGCACCTGTGACGCCTGCCGTAGAGGAAGAGAAAACATCTGCCAGAACATGCAAATGGTCGGCAATAATATCGATGGCGGTTATGCGGAATACATCGCAGTCCCTGCCAAAGACCTGATATCCCTGCCCAAACACTTAAACCTTGAAAACTGCTCCATCATCGCCGACGCGCTTTCCACGCCCTTTCACGCCGTGGTCAACCGGGGTGAAGTCAGGCCCGGCCAGGTGGTATCCGTTTTCGGCTGCGGCGGTGTCGGTATTAATGTGGTTCAGTTCGCCGCCTTAGCCGGGGCAAAGGTTATTGCCGTTGATATTAGCGATGAAAAACTCGAACTGGCAAAACAACTCGGCGCTTACGCGACCTACAACTCAAAGAAAGAAGAAAGAGTAGACAAGGTCATCCGGAAAGCAACCGGGGGCTGCGATATTGCCTTCGAGGTTATCGGTAATCCCAAAGTCATGCTTCAGGCCATGGCCACCCTCAAAACCGGCGCACGCTTTGTGATGGTCGGTTACACCGCTGAAGAGGTGTCACTTTCAGCGGCACGCATCATGTACCGCGAGATGGATATTCGTGGTTCTTTGGGCTGCCGTCCCGTTGACTACAACACTATAGTTAATCTTGTAGACCAGGGTAGTGTAAAACTTGAGCCGCTTATTTCAAATCGTTACTCTATCGA
>JAGLQA010000305.1 GCA_023137075.1 Candidatus Aminicenantota bacterium | reverse complement strand
GATTATAAGACTTTGACAACCACGACAGCAATGTCGTCATGCTGGGCTGCACCCTGGGAAAAATGATTGACGTCGGCAATGATTTTCTCCTTGATCTGCCTGGCCGATAATATAGAAACATCCATTTTCTCTAAGAGCGTTTTCAACCGGCTCTGACCGTAAAATTCTTTGAGCGGGTTTCGTGCTTCCGTAATGCCGTCGGTAAAAAGGAGGACCACATCTCCCGGTTGTAAGGGCTGCTTGGTTTCCATATATTCGCTGTTTATCCTGACCCCTAAGGGCAGTTTATTGCCGGTTCCTTTCAAATGGGTAACCCGGCCGGCCGATTTTAACAGGGGAGCGTTTAACCCGGCATTGGCAAAGGTCATAACCCGCGTACCGGTATCGAGTAATGTCAGGCACAAAGCGGTAAACACTTTTTTGCCGGTTTTTAAATAGAGCGGGCGGTTGATGCGCCGCATGATCTCTTTAATCGAAGACGATTCATAAGTCGTCAAAAAGATCATCCCGTTTGTCATCACAGCCGTCATGGCAGACTTCATCGCTTTCCCCGATACGTCTCCAATGGCGATGGCAAATGTCGAATCATTCATCCGGATGTAGTCGAAAAAATCACCTCCCACTTCATTGGCAGGCACACAAATACCGGAAATATCGAAGTTTTTGACCTCCGGGTCTGCCTGGGGCATGATCGACATCTGCGCGTCGTGAGCGGTTCGCAGTTCCGCCTTTATGCGGACATTCTTCAACCTTCTCTTGTACCATAAAAAAATCAGGCCGGCTGCCAGCATCAACAGGGCGATCCTGAACCACCAGGTGGCCCAGAAGGGGGGAGTAATAACAATCTTCAGTACCGTGCCCGCTTCGTTCCAGACACCGTCGTTGTTTGACCCCTTCACCCGAAAAACGTATTCCCCGGGTTTTAGGTTGGTAAAATAAGCAAACCGTTTATCCGATTCCAGGGGAATCCAATCTTTGTTGAATCCTTCCATTTTGAAGGAATACTTGTTTTTTTCGGGTATGGTAAAATCCAGGGCGGCAAATTCGAAGGATATATCGTTCTGAAAATGGGACAGGTGCAGTTCCTCTGTCCAGGTGATGGATTGGTTTAGGGGAAAGTCGCAGCCGATTTCAACTTTTTTACTGTGAATGCGAAACCCGGTTAAAACAATGGGAGGGATATGGGGATTGTCTTTTACATAAAAGGGATAGAAGGCGTTAAAACCATTGATTCCACCGAAAAACATCTCCCCGCTTTTACTCCTGTGATAGGCGCCGCCGTTGAACTCACTGCCCTGGAGCCCGTCTTTTACCGTGAAGTTCTTGAAGGTTTCCGTCCGGGGATCGAACCGCGATATCCCTTTATTGGTACTCAGCCAGAGATTGCCATCCGGGTCCTCCAGGATGCCGTAAACTGAATTGTTGCACAACCCGTTTTTTTCGGTATAGTGAACAAATTCGATACCCGTTTTTCCCTCACCGCGAATTAACTTGTTCAGCCCACCGCCATAGGTACCGATCCAGAGTGTGCCGGAACGGTCTTCAGAAATACCGGTGACCTGGTTGCTGCTCAAGCTGTGAAGGTTAGCCGGATCTGCCAGGTATCGGGTAAAGGTTTCCCGCAACGGATCAAACCGGTTGAGGCCGTTGTTGCGCGTACCGACCCACAGTATACCGGGCTCCATAGACGCTTCATAAATGATATAAACGTTATTGCCGCTGAGACTGTCGGGATCGCTTCCGCGGCTGATGTACCGGGTGAAAGTGCCGGTTTCCCGGTCCATCTTATTCAACCCACCGCCGCTTGTGCCGATCCAGATGACACCGGAACGGTCTTCTATAATCGTGCGGATAAAATTATGGCTCAGGCTGGCAGGGTCTCCGGGTATATTACGGTAAGAGATAAAGGATTCGGTACTACGGTCAAACCGGTTGAGGCCCCCGCCGTCGGTCCCGGCCCAGAGGACGTGGGAACGGTCTTCGTATAGGCAGCGCACCCGGTTGTTGCTTAGGCTGGTGGTATCATTGAGGATATTGCGGTAATAGGTAAAGATACCGTTTTTACGGTCAAATTTATTAAGCCCACCCTCACTGGTCCCAATCCAGAGGATGCCGGTATGATCTTCGCAGATCGAATAGATAAAGCTGTCGTTCAGGCTGTTGGGATTATTCGGATCGGCTTGATAATGGGCAAACTTATCTTCCCGGTCAAACTTATTCAAACCCATACCAGTGGTGCCGATCCATAGGATTCGCGACCGGTCCTCATATAGGGAGGATATCTCATCGAAAATTAAACTGTGGGGATTATAGGGATTGCTGCGGTAATGGGTGAAGGTTTCCGATCTTTTGTTGAACCGGTTGATCCCGCCGGTCCTGGTGCCGACCCAGATGACACCGGAACGGTCTTCTATAATCGCGGTGACGATGTTATCGCTCAGGCTGGTCGGATCCCCGGGGATATTGCGGTAACGGTAAAATTCTCCGGTCTCCCGGTTCATCAGGTTGAGACCATCGTTGGTGCCGACCCATAGCAGGCCCGAGCTGTCTTCTAAGAGTTCCGTTACGACGTTGTGACTCAGGCTGCTGGGATTATTCGCAATGTTACGATAATGAGTAAAGGTTTCCGTATCACGATCAAATTTATCGAGTCCGCCGCCACCTGTTCCCACCCACAGTGCACCGGAGCGGCCCTCGATGATCGACAATACGGTATCTACACTCAGGCTGTTGTTTTCGCCGCGGATTCTCCGGTAGGTCGCTATTTTTCCCGGGCTATCGGAGTTCGGCTCCCGGGATATTTTGCTGAGTCCGCCGCCATTGGTCCCGGCCCAGATCGTTCCGTTACTATCCTGGAAAATGGTATTGATGAATCTACTCCGGATGCTGCCCGGATCGTTGGGATCAACCGGGTAGCGATAAAATTTTTCTTTCTTCGGGTCGAAGCGATTTAAACCGCCGCCTAAGGTTCCGATCCAGATTTCACCCGAATCATCTTCACAAAGTGCAAAAATACAATTGTGACTTATGCTGTCGATATTACCCGGGTCCGGTTTGTAAATGGTAAAACGGTAACCGTCGTATTTGTTCAGGCCGTCCTGGGTGCCGAACCACATGAATCCTTTACTATCCTGCAGCATGCAAAAGACCGAATTTTGGGATAGGCCTTCATCAATTGAAATACGTTTGAAATGGATCGTCCGTCCCCGCGCCAGGAGTACAATGCTCAAACCCAAAAGAACAATACAAAAAAAAACACATTTTTTTTTCATTTTTTACAATTATTACCATGTAATAGAATAATTTAATATAAATACACTTATTTGTCAATAAAAAAAGGGCAGCCGCGGCGGGCTGCCCTTATGATTGACCTGCGATTAATTTTATTTTCCCGAAGGCGGCTGCAACTGCCCCGGTTTACTTCCGGTTTAAAACCTGGAATACTTTTATATCTTTTAATTTTTTTCCGGTGTGAGATTCGTATATCTTTTTATATTTATTGAAAATCTTTTTGGATTGTTTCACACCGTTAACCCATAATCCTTTCGCTGTCAACTTGAATTCGAAGTCGTCTACATCAGCGATCAATTTGTCCTGCAATAAATCCTTTTTCAGATCATGCAAAAAAACTTCATGTTTCATTAATCCTTCTTCGTGTTTTGCCAACTCTTTTTCGTGTTTTTCCAACTCCTCTTCAAACTTTTCAAACTCTATTCCCTTCTCTTTTAACGCTTCGATTTTTTCCGCCAATGCCTCCTCCATTTTTTCCATTTCCACTGTTTTCAGTTTCTGCAATTCTTCGGCCCGCTGCTCCAGTTCTTGCGCCATTTTTGCCAGTTCTTTTTCGTTGACGGTAGTCATGCTCTGCGCCTGCTTCTCTAACTCTTTTTCCATTTGGGCCAATTTTTCCCTGTCGGCGACTGTCAATACTTCCGCTTTTTTCGCTAATTCCGCCTCCATTTGTGCTAATTTCTTCCGGTCTATCTTTCTCAGTTCTCTCTCCATCTTCCTCAGTGTGATCCGCAGCTGCTCCATCTTTTCTCTTTCCATCCGGGTCAACTCTCTTGCCTTCTTCCTTAATTCTACCTCTATTTTCGCTAACTTCTCGCGCTGTACCTGTCTCAGTTCTCTTTCTTGTGCCCTGAATTCCTCTCTCATTTTCGCGAATTTTTCCCGTTCCACCTGCCGGCGTTTCTTTTCCTCCCGCTGTGCTTTCTCTTCTTTCACGGCCTTTTCTTCCGCTTCACTCTTTGTCTCCTTTTCCTCTTTCCTTTTATTTTTCCCCTCTGCTTTCTCATCTTCATAGATTGCTTGAGCGGGTGTCGATGCGTTGGTTTTATTCGATTCTTCAACCGTACGGCTTAAACCGGCGGCAGCGTTGGCGCTTACCACTAACGTCAGGATGAATAACACCAACACGAAGGCTCCGACAAAACCTTCCGTGAATTCGGATACCTTTCTACGAGGCTGGAATAAACGCTTGATCCGGCCGAACAACTTTGAGCTTTTGCCAGCGACTGCCAGGGCCGGGTTTATTTTTTTACCGGCGCAGCCGTCGATGCTGCTCAACGCCCTGGCAAAATTGATGGAATCTCCGGAAATAGAAACGGCAATATCATCGCAGCAATTCTCTCTCTCAGCGCGAACATAATTGGATATCCACCTGACACCGGGGTGGTAAAAGTAAAAAATGTCGATAATATTTTGCATGATATTGACGAAGTAGTCTTTCCGCTGGATATGGGCCAATTCGTGGGCCAGCAGAGCCTCCACCTGGTCGTGGGGCAGCCCGGTCACCATTCCCACCGGAAAAAGGATCAGGGGTTTGAAGTGACCGATGGTTAATGGTCCTTTAATCAGGTTGGATTCCAACAACCGCACTGTTTGTTTTATCCCTATCCGGCGGCAGAGTTTGTGTAAATGGTTTTGCCAGGATTTGTCCGGCGTCCGGGTGTGGTAAGACTTTACCCGCTGGTTGTAAAGAAATCCCCCGGCCAGCTTCAAAATAAGAACCAAAATGCCTAAAAACCACAGGGTCACGATGAGCGGGAGGTGGCGGTTAAAATAATCCGTAAAACCGGAAAAAAGTCCCTGCCGGTAAAAATTTTCGGACTGAATCCCTTCGCTGAGAAGGGATTTGGTTGGGCCTGCGGTTGTTATTGCGCTATTCGTAACTATCCCGGGAACGTAGACGTTGAAAAAGGTGGCCAGGGAAATTCCCAAAACAAGCAGTAGTGCCATGACCCCGATTAAATAACGCGTGCGGGAACTGTAGCGGCGCAGTAAAAACATCAGGACTGCAAAACCGAGAGCGACTGCCGCGCCCTGCCAGATCGAGTGGAGGATCGTCCAGCCGATGGCATTTATTAAAGGTTCCGAAACGATATGACTTATAAAATTCATTTTCAATCTCCTTTACTTTCTAAATTATCCAAAAACTCGCGAATCCGGGAAATCTCTTCTTTTGATGCCTTATGATTTCCCAGGGCCTGCATAACCAATTTCATGGCAGATCCTGCGAAAGCGGTCTGCAAAAACTTATCTAACAAGAGGCTCTGAGTCTCCGTTTCTTTCACAGCCGGATTGTAAAGATGGCTGCGTTTCGATTCATCCCGTTCCAGGATATTTTTGTTAAACATGATCTGCATGATTTTCAGGGTGGTGGTATACCCGACTTCTTTTTTATCATTCAGCTTATCGTTGACAAACCTGACGGTACAAGGACCGTTTTTCCATAAGACCTGCAATATCCCAAGTTCTGCCTCAGTGGGCCTGGGCCGACCATTCTTTGTCATGTCAGCACCTCCTTGCGCATAACCACGAATTGATTCGTACTACGAAATCATTCGTATTCATAATATAGTATGGAATTTCTTTTTTGTCAACTATTTATACAAATTTTTTATTTTTAAGGGACAGGTAAATTATATTCTAAATGAATTTTAAGAGCGGCTTCATCTTGAATTTCAAACTTTAGATTTCCTCTTTGAAATTTCAGAAAATTGCTCCCCTATTTTTTGATTTTATCCATCATCTTTCCCAATAAATTCCTTTTCTTAACACACTTCTCCCTTTTATTAACGGAGCATTTATTAACTAATCTTAAAATCCTGCCATTTTCCGGCAGAATATTTTCTAACAACTCTGTAAACAATTTAATATAGAGTGTTTATAGGGTAAGTTTTTTTTAACTTTTAAAATTTTTTGTTTCCGGCTTTGCAGGGTTGTGAAATACAATTTTAATTTATTTTTATTCTTTAATATTATGGAGAGGAAGAAATGTGTCGCAGCGTATAGATATAATTTCCTAAATGTGTTTTGTGTGCCTTTCTATCTTTCTTTAAAATAATATCTTTACAAAAACGGGCATAGGCATTCTTGATAAATATTTTTGAACCTACCACCAACCCATCTGAAAAATAACGCACTCTTTTTAACAGCAGCTCCGGAGTGGATATGCGGAAACCGCGAGCTAACTCCCGTGAATAAGTATCATCGGTTATCTTAGGCCGGGTATCTTCAATTTTACCACTCTCGATATCAGACAGGCTCAGGCGTTTTATATTTCCCCACTTGTAAACAAGATATCTATAATCCCTTAACATTATATCTGCCGACCTATTGCTATCACCCTCAAAAACACCGTCAAAACTCAGGAAATTGTTTATATTATTGCCGCAAACCCGGTAACTGAGACCACACCAACGATAATTCTCCGGCACATTTACTAAATTCGCCCTGATTGGATTAAGGTCTATATAGGCCAGACAGGTTAAAAGACTTTTACCATCTTGCAGCCAGATACTCTTAAAACGGTCTCCCCAAAAATAACCTGTACGCTCGTTGGTTTTATTATACCAACGGGAAAAAGTCT